>CAZEIN010000031.1:0-3470 GCA_964512425.1 uncultured Sulfurovum sp. | reverse complement strand
CATAGATCTCCCGACCACCTGCTTGAATCTACCCCATCCGGTCTCCGGCGTATGTCCGAGATCCAGCATTTTGTACTGCTGTGTCCCTACATTTCTATTTTTAAATTGTTCTAAACTCATCGTTACTCCTTATGCCATTGCCATCATCACGATACCCGTGATGACCACATTGATTACTGCCAACGGCATCAATACTTTCCAGCTCAGCCACATCAACTGATCAGGTCTGATATGTGGCCAGGAAGCCCTTACCCACAACATGAGGAAGAAAAAGAAACTCACTTTCAGTCCCATCATCAACCAGCCAGGGATCAGCCAGATATCGTTGTATCCACCACAGAAGATTACAGAAGCCAGCACACCGATCGTGATCATATTGGAATACTCTCCAATAAAGAAAAGTCCCCATCGTAAACCACTATACTCTGTGACAAATCCGGAAACGATCTCTGCCTCATGCTCAAGCAGGTCAAAAGGCGTACGGTTGGTCTCTGCAAATCCAGCGATCAAAAAGAGAACAAATGCCAAGGGCTGTTGCCAGAGCAACCAGGAGCTGAATCCTCCCGCTTGATGATCATTGAAATCTACAAGAGAAAGTGATCCTATCAGCATAATAGGCGCAAGCAAAGAAAGTCCTGTAACCACTTCATAACTCAAAAACTGTACTGCCGTTCTGGCTGATCCTATGATTCCCCATTTGTTTTGCTGGGACATTCCTGCCAGCAGAGGACCATAAAGCCCTGCTGCCATAGCTCCCAAAATAAAGAGCAATCCTACATCAATATCTGATGCGATGGAGGGAACAAACACGCCACCCAACAGGGGCATCCATTCTGGGAAGGTAAAGTCTGGAAAAATAGGCACTGCTGCCAATGCAATAAATGCCGTGCCCGCCGTGATAATCGGTGCAATAGAAAAGATAAATCGATTCGCAAACTGAGGGATAAAGTCCTCTTTGGTAAAAAGCTTAATACCATCTGCTGCCAACTGAAGTAGACCGTATGGGCCTACATGTGATGGACCAGGACGTCTCTGCATCCAGGCCAGCACCTTCCTCTCTATATATGTACCAAGTGCTGCAACCGTTGCAACAATCGCCAAAGCGATGACTGCTTTTATCGATGCACCAACCCAGGTTACTTCATGTATTAGTGTTGTTTCCATACTAGCCCTTTCTTATTGTTACTGTGTGATAGCGACTATCGCCAAATAGCCCATAGATATCTTCACTACTTTTAAAATCAGGTATCATCATGATATCCCCTTCCATTTTGTGATCTGCTACAACATCCAGTGTCAAAGTGCGATTATTGAGTGTGACCTCCACGTGTTCACCCAACTGTGCTGCCTTGGCAGGACTTGCATAGAGAGCAAAAGGCTCAAATATTTGATGTGCTTTATCTGTAAAGTCACTGAACTGTCTGGCAGGATTACAGCGACATACGATCTCTCCCTCTAGTAGTGCCTCACTGACAAACTCGACCACCTCGACCATAGCCTTGTCTGTACCATTGCTCTCCAGCAGATAGCCTCTGTTTTCAGAACCATCATTCAGGTATTCATTTGGCAATGCATCAAAAGAGATGGCTTTAAACCCTTTGTCTGTGGGGAGAAGCGGTGTCCAGTCGATTGTCTGGCTTGGTGCGCCTATGAGCTCTTTGAGTAAATCATTGAGCTCATAACCTTCATAAGAGAGTGCCGCATTGGTAGGAACAACCCTTTTGCCCAATGTGGTCACTGTTCCTTCTTGCTGATTCAATGCTGGCATATCCAGGTCACCCTCTCCCAGTGCTGAGAGTCTGAAATCACCATTTTCATTGTAGCCTACCGTGTACCCAGATGGAGCATCATCCAAATCACAAATCAGGGCTACGCCCAGTGCATTGGATTTTGGAGGGATAATGACAATATCCATATCACAACTCTGCTCAATCAGTGCGACCAGGTTGGCAAGATTCTCTGCTTTGGGGTGGAAGTAGAGATCTTCTCCTACCATGAGAGAAAAACGCTCTTTCTTCTTCATCATCTTGTCAAATGTCGCACCAAAGGTCTCTGGATCATTTCCGAGCAGGCCTACGAGGTCTTCTCTGCTGACTTTTTCGAGATACTCTTTTGCTTCTTTGGGTAGCGTGTTTTTGTCGGCAAACAGTTCGAGGATGAGGTAGAGGGCTGCCTCTTCCAATCCAGGGGCATGCACAAAAGTGCTTACGCTCTTGCCAAATGTAGGAATCAGTGTATCGCCAATAGGATGAAAATAGAGTCCTGCGCCCTTATTCATCTTTTGTATATTATTAAAAGTGTGTTTACTGCCAGGTGCGTCATTTCTCAAGTGTACCCCTACAGAGACTACAAAATCGCTCTCTTTGCGGATGCTGTCATTGTCTCCGCTATAGAGACTCGTACCACTGGCTGTGCTGTAGGTAGCGAGGAATTTTTGATAGGCTCTTACCTGTGGGTTATAGAGTTTGACCCCTCTCTGCTCTTTGAGTGTTTGAAGCATCAATGCCTCTTCGTTGCTGATAACAGAGTTGAAGCGGATGGTTTCTGCTTTTTTCAATGCCTCTATGGCCTTGGAAAATGCTACGGGATCCTTCTGGACGCCTGCATTCTCAAAGTCATACGCAAAGCGTGCTGCCCCATCAAGCGAAACATAGTTCCACTCATTGGTCACCCTATAGATCTTGGGAGTGCGGTCTGCGATTGAGGTGGGTTTGACTTCATAATAGATCTGGAACCCATCACTAGAGTGTGCAGAGACAGCAGGGATACGCGTCAAATCCCATGCGTTGGAGCTGTATTGGAAGTCACGACTCACCAGTGCACCTACGGGACATACTGCGATACACTCTCCACAGTCACTACAGTTGGTCTGATCGGTGCCATTACTGGGCACTATCACAGATTTTTGAAGTTTGTTCCACATCGCATAGGCATCTTTTGGGACGATTTCTTTGAGCTCTTTGCTCAGCTTCTCTCCACCTCTAGGGCCTGTAGTGATGGCTGCATCTCCTACCATATCCTTGCAAACAGTCGTACAGCGTTCACAGACGATACAAAGCCCAGCATCATAATGCAGTACCGAACTCCAAGTGGTTGCCTCTCGCTTGGTATCTGGAATCGCAAAAGATTGAGAATCCACACCAAGCTCTAGCGTATAGTTCTGCAACTCACACTCTCCACTCTGGTCGCAAACACCACATTGGAGAGGATGATTGACATCATAGACCTCCATGATGGCTCTTCGCTCTTCGAGGATCTCTTCATTTTTGGTTACAATATCCATGCCGTCTTTGGACTTGGCATTACAGGAGTAAACCCGTTTGCCATCTGCCTCTACCAGACAGATACGACATGCCAGTGTCGGTGAACATCGTGTCAAATAACAAATTGCAGGGATAAATATCCCATTGGCTCTGGCAATATTGAGGATCGTATCGCCCTCTTTGGCTCTGCACGCTTGACCATCTATT
>CAZEIN010000030.1:0-5317 GCA_964512425.1 uncultured Sulfurovum sp. | reverse complement strand
CAAAGAGATTGGTACCATCAAATCCTTTTACACAACCTCACAAAATGGGCTTACAGTAGCTGAAGTAACACTTGATACAACCATAGATGCGCCATTAGGAAGCAGTGTTACCGTAGAGATACTCACTGAGTCCTCTCAAGGATGCATGGTACCCTCTGATACTTTGGTGCACACCATAGAGGGTATATATGTCATGACCTACAGTGAAAATAGCTTCAAAGCACAAAAAGTCACATTGAAGCTAGAGCAGCGTGGCAGTGCAATCATTACACCCTGCCCCAAAGATCCTATTGCTAGAGGTTCTGAGAGCATCCTCACTTCACTACCAGCCTATACGCATGTCAAAGTAGTGGGAGAGACACATGCACACTGAACGCTCTAGCTGGGTCGAAAAGATCCTACGTAAACCCCATGTAACTCTCTCCTTTTTGGCTCTGGCAATCATGGCAGGAGTAGTAGGATACCAGAGCATGCCTCGCAACCTCTTTCCTGACTCTAACTATCCTGAGGTCGCTATCGTTATCGTGCAGCCTGGGGCATCGGCAAAAAGTATGGCAAGCAATATCGCTGTACCTGTGGAGGAAGAGCTCTATACCCTTGATGAGATTCGCAGAGCCAGATCAGATACCATCGACGAGGTCACCGTCATACGTGCAGAGTTTGAGTACTCCAAAAATATCGATACTGCCGTCAATGATGTCAGCTCAGCTCTCTCCAAGATACGTTCTGTGCTCCCAAGAGATATCAAAGAGCCACAGATTATCAAGATCACCGTTGCAACAGCACCTATCATGGTCATGAGTCTCTCCCCCACAGAGGGAAGCAAAATGAGCCTAGAGGATATCCGTGATTTAGCAGAAACACAGATGAAACATAAGCTCCTCAAAACAGAAGGTGTTGCCAATATTGATATCTTTGGTGGGTATAAAAAAGAGGTACAGATCATCGTAGATAAACAGAAGCTTGACAACTATCATCTCTCTTTGGGACAGCTCATTGCCACCTTGAAAAAAAACAATAATGAGTATGCCGTAGGCTTTGTCACCAATACAGACAACCGTTACCTCCTCAAGTCCCAAGGTAAACGTAACCAGATTGCCTCGCTCAAAGCAATCCATATCACCCCAGATGTTATACTCAGTGATGTGGCCACGGTCTATTTCGGACACTACGAGAACCAATCCTCTTATTATGGCAATGCCAAAGAGGCAATCGCTCTCTCTATCCAGCGATCAACGACCGCCGATGTGATCCGCACCATTGAAAAAGTCGAGATTCTCATGGAGGAGTTCAAGCAGGAATTCCCCCATATAGACTTTGCTGTCAGTGACACCCAAAAAGAGACCATCGAACAGAGCACTGACAATATGTTTGAGTCTCTACGTGATGCCATTGTCATGTCCACGATTGTGGTCTTTCTCTTTCTGGCAAGCTTCAGGCAGATTCTCATCGTGCTGGCAACCATCCCACTGGTTTATGCCTCTACCATCGCACTCATGTGGTTAGTGGGGCTGGATTTCAATGTGATTACCCTCACTTCGGTGATTCTGGCTCTTGGGCTACTGCTGGATGATACAGTCGTGGTCATGGAAAATATTGAACGGCACTACCATGAGCTAAGAGAGGATATCCACAGAGCGGTATTCAACGGCACCAAGGAGATTATGTTTGCTGACCTCAGTGGTACGATTACCACCATGATTGCACTGGCTCCCATGCTATTTGTCGGAGGATATCCCCAGACGGTCTTTGGTCCCCTAGTAGGCACACTCCTACTCGCTCTAGCAGCCTCCTATATCATCTCTATCGTAGTTGTCCCTCTTCTCTCTCTACATATTTTGACCTTTGAGCCTGCATGGCTGTTGGCATTTGAGTCTTGGTTTAATCGCATCATCTCAGTCATCAATAACAATATTCAGAGCTTTTTCTCTACCATAGTACGTGCCATTACTCGATCATGGACACTGGGTATCTTCTCCATGATCGTGCTGCTGGCTCTCTTTTTTACTTCACTGAAATTTGTGATGCCTGTGATTGGTCAAGAACTCACCCCTCCCATGGATACCGGGGCAGTCAATATCAAAATCACCACTGATAGCAATCTCCCTCTCTCCAAGAGCCAAGAGATCATGAAGCAGGTCAACAAGATCATCCAATCCAAAGGTGAGCTTCTACGCATCTCAGGCAGTATTGGGAGCGAAGCTGGGGTGATGAGTATCGGTAGTGGCAGTGGTATCGACCATCTCAATATCGTTGCTACCTATGTAGATCGCTACCATAGGGATGAGGATATCTGGCAGATTGCTGGCAAACTTAGAAGTGAGATTGCCTCTATAGCCCATGTCAAATACCTCGATGTTACCCCATATGGTGCCATCGCCATGGCAAGCATCAAAGGCAATGTCGATGCCAAACTCAGTGCTGCAGATATCAATAAGCTCCAAGAAGCAGGAGCTATGGTGCATACCGCCCTCACACAAACGAGAGGAGTGGTTTCAGTACTTAGCTCGTGGGATGTAGATAAAACCGTCTATAATCTCCAAATCGATGAAGCCATCTCCATGCAATATGGACTCACGCGCTCTGATATCACCTCTCAACTACAACTCTCTTTGCGTGGTGCTCCAGTCGCCTCTTTCCCCAAAAGCAACAGTGTAGACTATACCATCCGCGTCTGGCTACCCAGAAAACAAATCGATCAGTTTGATACACTGCTCACCACCCTCATCGATACTCCCAAGGGCAAAATCCCCCTCAATAGATTTGCCACCATTACCTCTGCCAAAGAGCCTACCCTCATCACTAGAGACGGACTAGAATATACACTAGAGATCTATGGAAACAGAGAAAAAGCCTCTATCTCGCATATCATGGCAAACTTTGAGAAACAGCTAGAATCCATCAAGCTACCCAAAGGCGTCACACTCGAGCAAACAGGAGACATCAAGCAGTTTGGTGAGTCTGCTGGCAAGATGGGAGGCGCCATCATCACTGCGATTGCCTTGATATTTCTCGCCTTGATAGTGATGTTTGGTAACTTCAAAATCTCACTCATGATTCTCTTTTCTATCCCACTGACGATCATCGGTGGGGCATGGGCGATGCTGATTATGGACTACCATATCTCTATGGCAGCGATGATGGGATTCATTCTGCTAGCAGGTATCATTGTCAACAATGCCATCCTCCTCATCCACTTTGCCATAGAGCAGATCAAACTAGGCATGAACAAGCGTGATGCCATGCTCAAGTCCATTCGCATCCGTACCAGACCCGTCCTCATGACCGCCTTTGCTGTCTCAGTCGGTATGCTACCTGTCGCTCGTGGAGCCGCGATCGGACTAGAGAAATTGGCACCTCTAGGAGCTGTTGCCATCGGAGGACTCATCATCGGTACACTCATGACATTGGTCTATATCCCAGCAGTCTTTATCTGGACAATCAAAGAGGAGAATATAAGAGACCACCAAGAGGGATCCCGCAACTATAGCACCACAAAACCAGAGTAATTTTCTCTGGCTTTACCTCTCGTTAAGATTCGTTTATAGTTTATGGACTATAATGCTTTACAATATTAAACATAAGGAATAAAAATGAAGAAAATAGTACTTGCAGGACTCATTGCTCTACCCCTCTCTCTCTTTGCAGACATGGATCGTTGTGTTTCCTGCCATGGTGTAGATTTTGAGCTTAAAGCACTCGGTGTCAGTAAAATTGTCAAGGATATGACAGAAGATCAGATTAGAGACTCTCTTAATGGCTATAAAGCAGGCAAAGGTGGCTCTATGAAATCAGTAATGATGACAGAAGTCAATGTGGGTGTTGATACTGATGCCATGGCCGCAGATGTCTATAATGAGATTATCACTCCAGGCTTTGAAGAGCCCGATGCAGAGTTTATTTTTAAAAAGAGAAGAACAGTACGTGGTCTCTTCAAAATCAAGCAGGCACTCAAAAAAGTTGATCCTAAAAAAGACCGTAAAAAAGTACTCTCTCAGATCAAATCATTTGCTTTTGATATCGCTAGCTATGATGAGACACTTAGAAAATCAGTTTCGAAAAAAGATCTCAAACCTGAAGTATTAGGGATTGATAAAATCCTCCAGATAGTTACTGAAGCAAAAAGCTGTACTGACCACTCTTTTACAGAACCTGACTTGCTCAAGTGCCGCAACACTTTTGTCACACTAGCAACCAAACTCTCACTTGATGATGCAGAAAAGCTCAAGCTAAAAATTAAGCCCAAAGAGAAAGGAGAAGCACACAAAGCAGCACCGCTCACAGCAGAAGAAGCAGCAAAAACTATCATAGGTACATGGTACCAGAACTGCTATCCTACAGGCAAGCCAAACCAATGGGCATCCAAAGAAGTCACGGTCAAAGCAGACATGAGTGCCAAAGGCGGTATGCAGTTCTACAGTGACAACCAATGCACCAAACAGACCAAAGAGATCAAGGCATTCTACACCTTCAAGTTCGGCAATATCATGCTAGGAGATGATGCCAAAGAGGCATGGGAGATTGATAAAGTCATCGGAAAAAAGAAGAAAAAGGTCTATGCTATGCTGCGCTTTGTCAATGCGGATAGAGTCATTATCTCCGCCCCTACCAAAGAGCATGATGGCTCTACCCCAGCCAAACGAAAAAATCATTTTGAAGCCTCTTGGGAGGGATGTGTTAGAAAATAGATATTCTATCTTCTGGCACTGTACAGATAACATTAATAGATATTGGGTTGATGTTATCTGACTATACTACGGTATGCAAATTAAAGGAGCATATCATGAACCACAAAACTATTGCATATTTTGGGTTTATGGTAATACTTTGGTAATAGACTTTCTCTATACTTCCACTATCATATTATACGAAAGGATACAAAATGAAAAAAATGACACTTACGGGAGTTGCATTGATAGCCTCTATGACACTTATTGGCTGTGGAGGAGAAAGCAGTACAGAAAGTGCAAATACAGAGACTGGATATTTTATTGATGCAGCTGTAGAAGGTCTTGCATATCGTACGCAATCTGGTGCAATAGGGACAACAGATATATTTGGTCGATTTCAGTTTACAGAGGGGGAAACAGTCGCATTCCATATTGGAAACCTCAATTTAGGAGAAGCCCTCCCAGACGATGAAGGGGATGAAGGGCTTATGACACCCTCACTACTTTCACATGGCAACGAAGCATTTAAAGTACTACTTTTACAAACCTTGCAGGCATTAGATACAGATGGTGATCCCAGTAATGGAATTACGCTACCCACGAACCTCTTAGGCGAGATAGATGCCACCTCTTTAGAAGATCTCAAT
>CAZEIN010000029.1:0-2220 GCA_964512425.1 uncultured Sulfurovum sp. | reverse complement strand
GCAATTTACCCAAAATTTTGAGCAGCATAAAGAGCGTGCCTATTCATTGGTCTTCGAACAACTCTCTGCCCAACTCCTGTCTCGTACCTATACAACGATTGACCCCATCATCAGTCAAGGTAGCTTTTGGGATCACCATAGTGAGTTTGATATACTCTCTGTGACACGCAGTGGAAAGATTATTTTGGGAGAGTGCAAATATACCTCTCGTAAAGTGACCAAAAAAGAGCTCACTAAACTGAAAGAGAAGGCTCTGCATTCAGGTATCAGAGCAGATGTTTATGTGCTGTTTTCCAAGAGCGGGTTTTCCAAAGAGTTGCTGAGTGAAGCGTCTCAGACATTGTTGCTTTTTGAGTTGAAAGAGTTTGGAGTTAGTGCCTCTTCTTTTTCACATGCTTGAGGTGTGTTTTGTAATCCTTGGAGAAATCATGTGTGCCGTTTTGACCCTTCATAAAGTAGAGGTAATCCGTCTTGGCAGGGTTGATAGCAGCACGGATGGCATCCAAACTCACTGCACAGACAGGATAGTCTGGGAGTCCCCTGTGTTTATAGGTATTAAAGGTCGTCTTGTCGCCTTTGATGCGTTTGGGAGTGACACGGATATGGGAGTATTCACCATAGTTGAGTGTGCCGTCCATCTGTAAGCGCATATTTTTGCGTAAGCGGTTGTAGATGACTGAGGCGACAATGGGCATCTCAGCTCTGTTGGCGGCCTCTTTTTGGATGATAGAGGCTACCGTGAGCAGACGATTCCATCCTGCGATATCCCAGAGATCTGATTGCTCTATGGAGAGCTTTTTGTAGACTTTGGTAGCATATTTCAGGAGATATCTAATGATACCTTTTTCTTGTAGAGTGCTGGGGATATGGTAGCTCTCTGCGAGCATACCCGCTTCTCTAAACTGACTCTGTTTTTGGTAGTTGTTCATGAGTTTGGTCTCATTGAGATCGAGTTTTTGGGCAAGTTGCCTGAGAAATATCACCGTGGTCTCACCTGGGACTAGCGTGACCTTGTGAAAGCTACTTTTGGCAGAGGTGAGACGGAGTAGAAAATCAAGTCTATGTAGTCTCTTTTTTCCCAGATAGATCCATCCATGCTGTGGCTGACCGATGGCAACCATCAGGTATTTGTCAATGGTGCCGACATCATACCCTTTTTGAGATAGCTGTGCTATAATGCCGGAGATAGAATCTGGCTCGAGGTGGATATTTTTCTTCCCCTCAACAGGTATAGAGAGATAAAAAAGAAGCCCAATGAGACTAAAAAGAACGATATTTGCTATCCATCCGATGATACGCAATACACTTCTCCTATTCCCACTGTTAGCAGTATTATTGGTCTATTTTCTCCAAGAGGGAATTACGATTGATTCCCTCAAAATCGGCAATTTTAAAGTAGAAAAATTATACCTAAAACTGGATAATAAACTTATATTACGAATGGATAAGTTTGTTATTCCTAAATCCAATACAAAAGAGGGTATAGGAGATATAGGTAAAGCGCTCAAGCGAATCAAGAAAATATTGACTTTTTTTGAATATATTGAGCTTAGTGAAGTGGAATTCACTGACGATACTTATAGCGTAATTTATGCAGATGATACGCTCTATATCGATAATAGTGATTATGAGATAGCAGGGATGATTACCCCACAAAATGGTGGATTTATAGCAAAAATACCACTCATAAAGATCAAAAAGTACAACCTGCTCCTACAAGGTAACATGACCTATGGCTACCAAGCTCAAAAAATAACATTTCAAGGCAAGTATAAGATACTCCATATAGATGGTAATGTGAGTATAGAGATGCAAAACAAAAAGCTCTCTTTTCTCATAGATAGTGAAGAAACATCACGTATTAGTCAAGTGCTAGATATGTTTGAAATTCCAACAAAGACAAGAATCTGGATAGATCAAAAAGTCAAGGCAAAACAGTATAAACTCCTTTCTTTACAAGGAAGGGGGAGTTTGGTGGGGAATAGGTTTGTCTTGGATCTAGCACAGACCCGTGCAAAAGCCAAACTCCAAGATGTCAAAATTCTATTTCATCCAAAGCTCAAACCTGTAACTGCTAAATCACTACTAGTACGATTTCAGGACAATCGCTTAGATTTTGACCTAGAGGAACCCTATTATCAGCAAAAATCCATGTATGATAGTCAAGTGGCACTGCTTAATCTTGCAAGCGACAAGCATTTAAAATTGCTGTTGAAATTA
>CAZEIN010000028.1:0-12333 GCA_964512425.1 uncultured Sulfurovum sp. | reverse complement strand
CAATGAGAATAGAGGAGACGTGTAGGGAACGTGTGAGAGTGAGCCCTCTGACGATCTGTTCTATTTGTGGAGAGTTGCTTAAAAATTGTACAGGTTTCATCCTGAAATTATAGTCTAATTTGATTGATAGATGGATTATGGTGGGTTGGTTGGTGGAGGTTAGACCCGCAAACGATTCATGGCTTTGGCATAAATCATTGGAGGGGTGGAGGTCAGACCTCCTATTGTTTCTAGCGGTGCGATTTGACGATGAGTACTGTCATTTTGAGGTTAATCCAGGCAAACTGGATAATCTGCCAGATGATGCATCTTCTCAAAAAGAGTGTAAATTTTCCTGGTACTGGTGTATAGCCGCTCTGTGCATACTGTTCGATATGTCTCATAGTTTTTCCTTTATATGGTGGGGAGTCAGGTGTATGAATGTTACCTCTAACGAGTCAACATTGCAACACCAGACCCCTGTTGTTTCTTGGAGTCAGGTGTATGAATGTTACCTCTGTGGGTCAACATTACAACACCAGACCCCTGTTGTATCTACTCAGGGATTAGTGTCCAGCCTGGCTTGAGCTTGGCTTTCCAGAGGAATCCGTGGTGCAAGAGAATCTTGACCCAGTGTCCAGCGAGTCCAATCGTACCAAAGGTACCGTTGAGATCTCTACCAAACTCATATTTGTCAAAGTCAGGTACGACAGGGTACATAGTCATAGAGACGGCACTACCGTTGAGGAAGCTTTTTCCTGCACTCGCCACACAGGCAGCACCCATCTCTGACATACAGGCAGTGTGTGTAGGCTCAGTAGAGACACCATTGATCATATCTCTGATACTGGCAGCAACGGCTTTGCCCATCATGGCTGATGGCATACCTGTTCGTGGTGGTGTAGGGTTGATTGGTGTACCGTTAGGTGAACTCATAGGCTTGGAGATGAAATGTGGTGGTGCAAAGGCAATACCTACAGCAAATATATTGCTATAAGTCGGGTTTTGCAAGGTGCTTGGCCAGTCACTGGGTTTCCATTCATCGAATGGTTTACCACTATAGTCTGCATCCACTTTCATCATGGTATTAGGAGCAAAGATTGTGCTACTCATATCTTCGCCATTTTTATCGACGGCAGTGAGTCCGACACCTGCAAATGGTGGGATCAGCATAGCGAAATCATAAGTCTCTTCTCCCATAGTACCATCAAGTCTCTCAAAATGCACTCTGTCGGCTTCTACTTTGTTAACATGGACTCTTTTGATCCATCTCACACCTCTCTCTACATAGAGAGACTCGGCAAATACTTTTCCACTGGTGACATAACCACCTGCTTTGATATGCATGCCGCCCACACCGAAGTCTCCGAGCTCATACTCGTTGGTGATGTAGGTGATGGTTGCTTTATCTCTAACCTTCTGCTTCTTGAGTTCATGTTCAATATTGAAGATATACTCAAACGCTGCTCCCTGACAGGTACACATACCGTGCCCTAGACCGATGAGGAATTTCTTGTGAGCCCCTGCTTTCATCTCTTCTACGACCGTTTTGAGCTCATGAGAAGCATGAACGGCATGATCAGCAGTACAGACAGAGACCGTATGCTCTCCTAGTCCACCTTTGCCATCGCCCAGACCTGGTGTGGCATCAAAGTTGAGTTTTGGTCCCGTTGCATTGATGAGGTAGTCATAGGTGAGCTCTTCGCTCTGTCCCTCTTTGTCTTCTCCTGTATACTCTATCGTGATAAATGCTGTATCACTGTCTGCTTTGCCCTCAGGGTGTACGGAGATTGCTTTTGCCTGTCTGAAGTCAATACCTGCTTTTTTGTATACCGGTGCCAATGCAAAGGTGACATCCTTTTTTGTCATTTCGCCCACACCAACGAAAATATTAGAGGGAATCCAGTTCCATAATGAGTTAGGTGTGACTACAACTACTTCATGTTTTCCTTTGAGCCATTTAGCTAGAAATGAAGCTGCAGTGTGTCCTGAAACACCACCACCCATGATTACTACTCTTGCCATGGTTATCCTTTTTTGTTAATTTTATTCTTCTATTCTAGGGCAATGTAGTTTAAATACAATTTAAAAACAATGATACACGAGTATAAATTTTTGTAATAGTGTTACCATTTGCTTCAATTTAACTGAAGATAGTTATAGTTATTACTCATAGTAATTCATACCATATGTCTAGGTTATAGTTGTAATATTTTTGTAATATCCTTTCTCTCAACCTATTATTGATACAATCTATCTCATGAAAAGAATACAAAATGTAAAAGATAAAATCATACTTTTTGATTTAGATGGAACGCTCATAGATTCTACTGAAGCGATTGTAGAGAGTTTTACTGTGGCATTTTCTCAATTTGGAAGTGTGATACCAGATGAAAATTTAATCAAGACACAAATAGGGTATCCGCTGGAGAATATGTTCGTGTCTCTAGGAGTTGAAAATGCTATGATATGGGAATATGTGCAAGCATATAAACAACACTATAGAAAGATTAGCTGTGCTAAGACCAGATTGTTGCCTATGGCCAAAGAGGCTATTGTGCTAGCATCGGCGAATGCTATTTTAGGCGTGGTGACAACAAAAACGGGGAAGTATTCTATAGAATTACTTGAATTTATGAATTTGATGCATTTTTTTGATGTACTTATCGGGAGAGAAAATGTGACTTTTCCCAAGCCAAATCCAGAGCCAATCGAAAAAGCTTTGCATCAGTTACCAAAGGTGACATCAGGGGCATGGATGATAGGTGATACCTGTATGGATATGGAGGCAGCATCCTCTGCAAATATCGATGGTATCGGTGTTCTGTGTGGATATGCAGCAAAAGCAGATCTCCAAAAATGTACCGAGAATATTGCTAAAAATAGCTATGAGGCAGTGAGACAGATCATCGCTTAACGATAGCATTTTAAAATAGTATACAGATTCAACCTAGATTTAAGAGAGCGGTCACTACAATACATGCACCATTTATCCAAAAAACTGGCATTATCATCAAAAAAATTGATGATTGTTATTGTATATTTTGGTTAAAATATAAATGATTAGGAGATACTATGGTAGAGATGAGATGGCATAGTCGTGCCGGACAGGGTGCTGTAACAGGTGCAAAAGGTTTGGCAGATGTAGTTTCTAAAACAGGAAAACAGGTACAGGCTTTTGCATTTTATGGCTCGGCAAAAAGAGGAGCTGCAATGACGGCTTATAATAGGATTGATGATAAGCCTATCATTAACCATGAGAAGTATATGCATCCAGATTACGTATTGGTTATTGACCCTGCGTTGGCATATACGGCTGATCTCACAGCAAATGCAAAAGAGAATACCAAATATATCATTACTTCGCATTTGTCTCCTGAGGAGCTCAAAAAAGATATCCCCAAACTCAAGGATGCAGAGGTCTATGCAGTAGATTGCATGGCGATTTCTATGGATACCATCGGCAGAGCGATTCCCAATACCCCTATGCTGGGCGCACTCATGAAAGTCTCAGGGATGTTTGAACTGGCGTATTTCCAAGATGCGATGAAAAGTGTTCTCTCGAAATTTCCTCAGAAATTAATTGATGCGAACATGGCCGCTATTGAGCGTGCCTATAATGAAGTGAAGTAGGAGCGTAATATGAGCAAAGGATTAGCAGGAGCAGATAATAGAGGTGCTGTCGAGCTTGGCGGTATGGAAAAAGTAGGCTGGGATGAGGTTGTCAAAGGAGCGGTGCTGAACTCGTTTGAGGGTAAAGTATCCAATCCAGCTTTCTCCAGACCTGAGGAGAGAAGCTATAATGCATTTAGCTCCTATACGGCAACTGTGGCATCATGGAGAGTGTTTAAGCCTGTATACAATAGGGATATCTGTATCGATTGCCAAAACTGTTGGGTTTGGTGTCCAGATACAGCGATTATCTCTAGGGATAAGCAGATGCTAGGCATCGACTATGACCACTGTAAAGGCTGTGGTGTATGTGCAGAGGTATGTCCAACCAACCCTAAATCACTGGTTATGTTCTCTACCTTTACACCTGTAGATGAGGCACTAACACAGTGGCCAGAAAAAACGAAAAAGAGTAAGGATTAAGCAATGGCAGAAAAAATAGATTTAAAAGATATTGAAGTTTGGGATGGAAATATGGCCTATGCCAATGCACTGCGTCAAGCTCAAGTGGACGTTATTGCTGCCTATCCTATCACGCCCTCTACGCCTACTGTGCAGAACTATGCTAAGTTCTTGGCTGATGGATATGTAGATGGCGATTTCATCATGGTTGAGTCTGAGCATGCAGCGATGAGTGCTTGTGTAGGTGCTGCAGCATCTGGCGGAAGAGTGGCAACAGCAACTTCCTCGCAAGGATTGGCACTAATGATTGAAGTGCTCTATCAGGCATCTGGTATGAGACTTCCTATCGTACTGACAGAAGTCAACAGAGCACTAGCCGCACCACTCAACGTCAACGGCGATCACTCTGATATGTATTTAGGGCGTGATGCAGGATGGATTAACCTCTGTACCTACAATCCTCAAGAGGCATATGATATGGTGCTCATGGCATTTAAAGTTGGTGAAGACTTGGGTGTAAGATTACCTGTTATCGTACACCAAGATGGCTTTATCTGTTCGCATACCGCACAAAACGTTGCACCACTCAGTGATGATGCTGCCTATGCATTTGTAGGAGACTACAAAGAGGTAGACTCTATGTTGGATTTTTCTCAGCCAGTGACACATGGCGCGCAGACTGAAGAAGACTGGCACTTTGAGCATAAGGCCAAGCAGCACAAGGCACTGCTTGATTCTGTAGATGTCATCGAGAGAGTTTTTGCTGAGTTCAAAACATTGACAGGACGAGAGTATAATAGAGTAGAGAGTTATCTCATGGAGGATGCAGAAGTAGCTATCGTGGCACTAGGTACCACCGTAGAGACAGCGATTGCAACAGCTACCAGAATGAGAGAAGCAGATGGCATCAAAGCAGGTGTGGTGTCTCCACGCTGTCTACGACCATTCCCTATGAAAGAGATGGCAGCAGCACTTAAAGGTGTCAAAGCAATCACTTGCATGGACAGAAGTTCACCCAATGGTGCATTGGGAATGCTCTACAATGAGATTACAGCCGCACTCTTTGCAGAGGGCGTTATCATCCCTACAGACAATATTATCTATGGACTTGGTGGTCGTGATATGACCATGAATGATATGGAAGAGATTATCAAAAATACAAAAGCAAATGCAGATGCGGGCAAAGTAGTTGGAGCTATCCAATCATTTAGCGGACTACGTGGTCCAAAACTAGAGCTATACTAAGGAGAGAACATGAGTATCAAAAATATTAAAAACCTAAAAGAGTTTTCTACAGCCAATGAACGGTTTGAGGGTTCTCACCTGATGTGTCCAGGGTGTGCACACACCATGATCGTTAGAGAGTTGATGAATGCAACCGATGATAACCTTGTTATTTCCTGCAACACAGGATGTCTAGAGGTGGGTACGGCGGTGTATCCCTTTACTTCATGGGATACCTCTTGGATCCATGTAGGGTTTGAGAATGCAGCCAGTGCAGTGGCAGGGGCTGAAGCGATGTACAAGACCAGACTCAGAAAAGGCACACTCAAAGCACCAGAAGAAGCAGTCAAATTTGTAGCATTTGGTGGTGATGGTTCTACCTATGATATCGGTTTCCAATGGCTCTCAGGTGCGGTAGAGCGTGGACATGACTTTACCTACATCTGTCTAGACAATGAGAACTATGCCAATACAGGTGGACAGAGATCCTCCTCTACGCCTATTGGTGCGAGTACCTCTACGAGTCCAGCAGGTCGTGTAAGCTATGGCGAAAAGCAGAAGAAAAAAGACATGATCGCTATCATGGCAGCCCATGGCGCTCCTTATGTAGCACAGCTAGCACCTAACAAGTGGAAAAGTATGGCAAAAGGCTTCCAAAGAGCACTCAATACAGAAGGACCATGTTATATCAATACCGTCTCTCCCTGTACCACAGAGTGGAAATTTGCACCCAAAGATACCATTCATTTGGCAGATTTGGCAACAGATTCACTCATGTTTCCTCTCTATGAGATCATCGATGGGCACGAGCTCAATATCCTCTATAGACCTAAAAATGTAATTAAGGTCGAGGATTATTTGGCAGCAGGGACGATATAAGCATCTGTTCAAGCCTGCAAACAAGCATGTCATTGAGCAGATTCAAAAAGATATTGACGAGAAGTGGATACAGCTACAGCGCCGCGAAGAAGCTAGAATTTAAATTCTGGCTTCGGCACATCTTTTCCCGAACGGCTTCGTTCCGTTCGGATACGTACTTAATGTATGCTTCCTTATTATGACTTACACTGTTTGAACAAATATACACCAAATTTGAACTTAGCTATCAATATTATTTAAAATCTCTTTCTTATAAAATTTTTGCTGTGTAATTAAGAAACATTTTGAGATGGTAACCCTACAAAAACAGTCCTATTAACAAGGGATATTGTCACCATTCGATACAATCACCCTACCTAAAAGAAAAATCAACAACAAGGACACAGTATGTCATTACCAAAGATTATTTGGACAAAAATTGACGAGGCGCCAGCATTGGCTACCTATTCACTTCTGCCTATCGTAAACGCATTTACACAAGCAGCAGGTGTGACCGTAGAGACTTCTGATATCTCTCTGGCTGGTAGAGTGCTCGCAGCAATGGGTTTGGCAGAGGATCACTTGGCTGAGCTAGGCAAAGTCGTTTTGGAAGCAGATGGAAATATCATCAAGCTTCCAAATGTTTCTGCGTCTATCGGCCAGCTCAAAGAGTGTATCACTGAGCTCCAGGGGCAGGGATATGATATTCCTAGTTTTCCTGAAAATCCTGAGACAGACGATGAGAAAGCTGTTAGAGCCAAGTATAATACCTGTCTAGGTTCTGCGGTAAACCCAGTGCTTAGAGAAGGAAACTCAGACAGAAGAGCTGCCAAAGCAGTAAAAAAGTTTGCACAAAACAACCCACATAGACTCAAAGCATTCCCAGAAAATGCAAAGTCATATGTAGCACACATGGCAGGGGATGGCGACTTCTACGGCAATGAGCAATCAGTGACTATGACCAAAGCACAAAAAGTGACTATCGCACTCAATGGCGCTGCATTGGCAACAGTAGATGCGATGGACAAAGAGGTGCTTGATGGTACATTTATGTCTGTGGAAAAACTCAAGACATTTATCGCTAAAACTATCGAAGATGCAAAAGCCAATGGTGTCTTGTGGTCTATTCACCTCAAAGCCACGATGATGAAGATCTCTGATCCTATCATGTTCGGTCATGCGTTTACGGTATTTTTCCAAGAGGTATTTGACAAGTATGCAACTGAGTTTGCAGAGCTTGGTATCAAACCAAACCAAGGCATGTCTGATTTGGAGAACAAAATTGCTGGTCATATCAAAGAGGCAGAGATCAAGGCGGCATTTCAGGCAGTAGTAGAGTCTGATAACCCCGAGATCGCCATGGTTGATTCTGACAAAGGCACAACAAATTTCAATGCTTCTAACGATGTCATTATTGATGCTTCTATGCCTGTAGTGGTTAGAGAAGGTGGTAAGCAATGGAATAGAAATAGCGATGCTAGAGAGTGCGTGGCTGTGATTCCTGATAGTACGTATGGTATGTTCCATGCTGAGATGGTAGCTGATTGTGTTGCCAATGGTCAGTATGACGTGACCACGATGGGAACCATGCAAAATATTGGTCTCATGGCACAAAAAGCAGAAGAGTATGGCTCTCACCCAACGACATTTGAGTTGGCAGAAGCAGGTACAGTAACTGTCACTGCCGAAGATGGCACAGAGTTAATGTCGTTTGACTGTGAGGCTGGTGATATCTGGAGAATGTCTAGAGCCAAAGACATCCCTATCAAAGATTGGATTAGACTCGCAGTGGAGAGAGGTCAGATTGAGAAACTGCCTGTGATTTTCTGGCTAGACGAGAACAGAGCGCATGACGCACAGATGATTGCCAAAGTTAAACAGTATCTCCCAGAGTTTGATACAGAGGGCTTGGATATTCAGATTATGGATGTCACTGCTGCAACAAAATTTACCAATGCCAGAGTAAGAGCAGGCGAAAATACAATCGCTGTCACAGGTAACGTACTTAGAGACCACCTCACAGATATGTATCCAATCTTAGAGCTTGGTACCTCTGCCAAAATGCTCTCTATCGTACCTCTCATCGCTGGTGGTGGATTGTATGAGACAGGAGCAGGCGGATCAGCACCTAAACACGTAGAGCAGTTTCTCAATGAAGGACACCTCAGATGGGACAGTCTCGGTGAGTTCTTGGCACTGGCTGAGTCACTTAGATTTATTGGTCAGAAGCACTCTGATGAGAAACTGGCGGCATTGACAGCGGCACTAGATATCGCCAATGAAGGCTATCTCGACAACAACAAATCCCCTAGCAGAAAGTGTGGAGAGCCCGATAATAAAGCATCTCACTTTTACGTAGCACAGTACTGGGCTGAGGCACTGGCTAGTGGAGCTAACGCTGAACTGGCTGCCAAATTTGCACCAGTGGCTGCTGAACTTAAAGAGAAAGAAGCCACAATCATCGCAGAGCTTCTCTCTGCAGAGGGTAAAGCACACGATATTGGTGGATACTACAATACTGATGATGCCAAAGCAGAAGCAGCGATGAGACCTTCATCCACACTCAATGCAATTATAGACGCTATCTAATTGGCAATATTTTCTTAACTAGTAGCATCTTCTTGGGTGGGCTATCGGCCCGCCCTATACAGTTAACTTGATTTCCGAACTAGATTTAGACATGTATTATGGCTATATATATCTCTAAGTCAAGTATTGTGGACAAGTTATTTCATACAAAGGATAACCATGGCAAAAGGTAAAAAAGTAACGATTATAGGTACAGGGAATTTTGGCTCAACAGTCGCCTTTATATTGGCGATGAACGGTACATGTCATAATATTGTGCTACGAGGCAGAGATTATGACGTAGCACAAGGCAAGGCATTAGATATGTCACAGGCGGCCAATGCCGCTAGACAGCATACGATTGTCAAAGCAGCAAAGAATGCAGAGTGTATGATCGGGTCTGACGTGGTGGTTATTACTGCTGGAGCACCTAGAAGTCCAGGAATGAGCAGAGATGATCTTTTGGCTAAAAATGCAGAGATTGTTAAAAAATATGCAGCAGAAATCAAAAAATATGCTCCTGAAGCAGTGGTGGTAGTTGTTTCCAATCCACTTGATGCCATGACCTACGTGGTGCTGAGAGAGACAGGGTTCCCTAGAGAGAGAGTCTTGGGAATGGCTGGCATCTTGGACAGTGCCCGCATGGCACACTTTATCTATGAGAAACTAGAGTATGGTGCAGGGCAGATTCGTGCAACCGTGATGGGTGGACATGGAGATACTATGGTGCCATTACCTAAATTTACAACCGTAGCGGGTGTTCCTATCGAAGATCTGCTTGATTCTGAGGAGATTGGTGAAATTGTTTCCAAAACCAGAAATGGCGGGGCACAAATTGTGAATCTTTTGGGCAATGGTTCTGCCTATTATGCTCCTGCTAAATCTACAGCAGTGATGGTGGAGGCGATTTTGGGAGATACCAAACAGATCCATTCTTGTGCAGTACTTCTGGATGGAGAGTATGGAGACTACCATAATATCGTGAGTGGTGTGCCTGTTATGATAGGATCAAATGGCGCAGAAAAAATTATAGAGATGGCACTCAAGCCACTACAGGTAAGAAAGTTTGCAGAATCAGTTTCCTCTGTAAGAGAGATGGTAGATTCACTCCATGAAAGTGGTTTTTTTGATCATCAAAAAAACTAACTAAACTCCACACTTTTTTCTATGTCACTTTTCTTCTCATCCTGACAGTTCCATCCCTCTTGAGCTATCGGGAGTACTTATACTTAATATAAACTCTGATATTTTATCCTATGCCATTATCAAGCATAAGCATATGTTTTGAGTGGCAACTGTGTATACATATCGTATGGAGGAATGAATGAGTAATAATGTGGTTTCAACTGATGTATTGATTATCGGTGGTGGCCCCGCTGGACTGTCTACGGCAATCGAACTTGCCAATAGGCTCAAACAGAAGGGCGAAGAGAAAAAAATTATGGTGATAGAAAAAGGAAGTGAGATAGGTTCTCACATTCTTTCAGGTGCAGTGATTCGCCCCAAGGCGTTTCAAGATCTTTTGAGTGAAGAGGAGTTTGCAGAGATTCCTTTTGATGCAAAAGTAGAGGGGAATGATGTAGTAATGAAGCTTAGCTCTGAGGGAGCGGTAAAACTACCATTCCATCCGCCCTATATGTCTAATGAAGGTAACTATATTGCTTCATTAGGAGCAGTGTGTAAATATCTAGCAACAGTTGCTGAGAGTAAAGGTATAGAAATCTATACGGGCTTTGCTGTAGATAAAATGCTTTATGCGGACGGTAAAGTAGCAGGAGTAAAAACTAAAGATACGGGTATAGACCATCATGGAGTAAAGCAGAAAAACTATCAAGAGGGCACAACAGTCAAAGCAGCAATTACTATTCTTGCAGAGGGTACCCGAGGTAGTCTTGCCAAAAAAGTGATTAATCGCTTTGATCTACAGGGGAAAAATCCTCAAATCTATTCTCTTGGAGCCAAAGAGGTCTGGTCTGTTCCTGAGGGCACAATCGCTCCAGGTGCTGTCTACCATACCTTTGGATACCCACTCAATGACAAAGAGGAGTTTGGCGGTGGATTCATCTACGGTCTCAGTGACAATAGAGTAGCGATGGGACTGGTCGTGGGACTAGACTATGCAGATCCCTCTTTTGATATCCACGCAGCGATGCAGATATGGAAAACCCACCCTGAGGTAGCCAAGTTTATCGAGGGAGGAACCATTCTAGAGTTTGGAGCCAAGACATTGCCAGAGGGTGGTTGGTACTCCATTCCTAAGTACTATGAGGACAATCTGATGATTGTAGGAGATAGTGCGGGATTCCTCTCTACGCCTAGACTCAAAGGGATACACCTCGCAGTGCGTTCAGGTATCTGTGCAGCACAGGCAGCAGCACTTGCACTGACTAAAGGTGATACCAGTGACAAAGCACTTTCTAAGTATAAAGAGCTAGTCAATGATAGCTTTATTTATAAAGAACTCTATCCCACACGTAATATGCGTGCTGTAATGCAACAGGGTATGATATTTGGTGGACTCAAGATGGGTATCCAGTTACTTTCTGGTGGTGCTTGTCTTTTGGTGCCTGAAACAGAGGAAGATGCAGTAACAACTCAAAAAATTTCTGAATTTACAGGTGTACCTTTTGCAGAGCGATTTGCAGGTAAACTAGACTTTGATAAAAAGAAAACGTTTGACAAGGTTACTAGTGTCTATCAATCCAAAGCAATGCACGATGAGGTACAACCTGTACACCTAGTGGTAAACGATACTGAGAGATTCCAAGACTCTAATATCGAAGAGTATGGTATGCCTGAAGCAGCATTTTGTCCAGCAGAGGTCTATGAGTTACACATAGATAAAGAGGGTAACAAATCTCTGAGACTCCATGCAGAAAACTGTGTACATTGTAAAACCTGTGATATCAAGTCGCCCAATGGTGGCATCACATGGACAGTACCCTACGGTGGCGATGGCCCAGAATATAACTATATGTAAGGAAGAGAGAAAATGGCTTTAACAATTATTAGTTTGATGAAACAGGTGCCTCTCCCTTCTGAGATGCGCATGGGTGATGATGGTTTGATGGATAGAACAAAAGCGAAATCCATTATCAATATAGATTGTAGTTATGCACTTGAGGCAGGGCTACAGATGAAAGCAGAGAATCCAGAAGCAAAACTCATCGTTTGCTCTATGGGACCACCATCGTTTGATGAGTCTCTCAAAAAAGCGATGGCTATGGGTTATGATGAAGCATATTTGCTGAGTGATCGTAGACTGGGTGGGTCAGACACGTATGCAACAGGTTTGGCAATCTCTACGATGTTGCGACATCTGGGATATGGCAAAGGACTCAATGAAGAGTTTGTTATCGTAGCGGGACGGCAGACCAGTGATGGAGACACCGCACATGTGCCTTCTCAGGTGGCAGAGAACTTGCATGTCCCACAAGCGACATTTATTGAGACAGCAACCTTGACTGATGGATATATTACGGCCAGAAGGATTATCGAGGGTGGATATCAGATGATGAAGCTGCCTGTTCCTTGTGCACTCTCTTTTACGCCTACAGGGGTAGATCCTAGACGTGTGACACTCGCAGGTGCAGTCAAGGTACTAGACAAAGGCATCACCGTATTCAATAT
>CAZEIN010000027.1:0-1529 GCA_964512425.1 uncultured Sulfurovum sp. | reverse complement strand
CATTTTGGGCAGAGATTGGATTGGCGATTGTCATTCCAGCTCTTGTGATTCTACTGGGCTTTGCTAAAAGTCACAAAATGATGTTTTATGCATCAATCATTGGTATGGTAGGTGTATTTTTTATGCGATACAACCTCGTACATGACACGCAGCTTAAACCCCTACAGATGCTCAAAGTCAAAGAGTATCAACTCTCGCCTGAGTGGGTACATTACTTTCCTTCAGCTACTGAGATTATGATCTCACTAGGTGGACTGGGACTCTGTTTTGCGATGTATTATCTAGGAACAAAATTTTTCAACCTAGATGAGAAGATAGACTAATTTTTTCAAAGGAGAAAAAATGAAACTGAAACATGGTGTGTTGCTACTCATAGCAACGGGATTGATTCATGCAACCGCTTTACCGCTAGATAAAGCCAGTCCTAAAGTACAAGAACTGATCAAAAAGAGCCATTTGGGGCTCGTGGATACTGACTATGTCAAAGGAAAACTGGGTAAAGGCACCAGAGTTTCTGCTAAAGCCGTGGTACTTGATGCTAGACCTAACAAAAAGTACATGGTAGGACATGTACCTGCATCATTGAGTATTCCAGATACCAAATTTGATGCATTTTATGGGCAGATTAAAGATTTAGATAAAGCAACTGAGCTCATCACTTATTGTGGTGGATGGAAGTGTGTCAAGTCGCCCAAGCTTGCAGCGATGTTACTCGCAAAAGGATTTACCAATATCAAGGTATACCAAGCAGGCTACCCAGCATGGAAAAAAGCAGGAAACTATATCGAGGTAGATACAGCTGTTGTGCAATCAGCACTCAAAAAAGCCAATAGCACTATCATCGATGCCAGACCATTGAAAAAATATGCACTTTCTCATATACCCACTGCGATTGGTATCCCTGACACCAAAGTAGAGAGCATGCTTGACCAGTTGCCAACAGACAAAAGCAAAAGAGTCATCGTTTATTGTGGTGGATACAAGTGCGTTAAATCACATAACCTAGCCAAAAAAATGCTAGAAATGGGATATAAAAAAGTAGCTGTTTATTCAGCTGGCATGCCTGTCTGGAGCAAAGCAGGGCTTCCTATCGAAGGCAAAAAAGCTCAAAAAGTAGCTAAAAAAGAAGAGAGCAAAGCATACATCACCGTCAATGGTGTGCAGCTAGTAAAAGAGCAAGAAGACAATCGAAATATGGTATATGGACCTTGGTATTTGGATTTGATCAAAAAACTACCTGCGGAGTATCAGCTAGTAGATGTACGTGATATAGATAGTTTTGATTCTGGACATCTTCCAGGAGCGATCAGTATTCCTTTTGACGACAAGCATGCCAAGGCATTTGTAGCAAAAGTGTCTAAGATTGGTAAAAAAGTGATTATGAGTTGTGCCTCAGGTGCGATGGCAACCGAAGCGATTACAGCAGTGATTGATGAAGGGGGAGATTTAACTAAAATCTTCTTTGTGGATGCCAATTTGGATTGTGATAAAAACAATCAGTGTACAGTAGAGATCAATGACCCGCTCTA
>CAZEIN010000026.1:0-9590 GCA_964512425.1 uncultured Sulfurovum sp. | reverse complement strand
CACTTGAGCCTAAAGACAGGAAAGTGCGTGACTTGTCCAAGCAGAGGTGACATATACTCAGCACGTACTCTCTGTCCAGCACCTTGTACATGGCAGGTTGCACATGAGAGTTTGAGGTAGCCTCTTTGTGCATAGTACTCTTTTTTGCCTCTCTCATACGCATCTGCTGCTGCTTGAGAGTCAATCTTGATCTCCATCTTTTTACCAGCCTCTTGAGACTGAAACGAGAGATAAGCTTCCAAGTGTGCTATTTTGCCTTTCTTCTCTTTCCATTTCTTCTCACCATTGGCGATGAGACATGTATTGATTGCTGAAGTAATCGTGACTACAGTAGATTTTTTCTCATCATAATAAGGATAGTTACCTGCGATATCAGCTTTTGGGAAGCATGTTTTGAATGATTTTCCATTGGCAAACTTTTTGTTGTAGAGTGCTTCTCCAGCATCGATGGCATCTTCATAGGGCGGCATCTCCTTGATATCATCATACTGAGATTTTCCTCTAGAGTTAAACGCATAAGATCCCAATGCAAAATCTTTCTCTTTGATAGCTTTAGGGAAGTTATTTTTTAACTCATCATCAGAAGAATAAGGAAAAAATGCACGGTTTTTATCCGCATCTTTAAATTTGGCTTCCATATATTCTACAAGAGCTTGTCTGTCTTTTTCTGCTTGTGTGTTAAAGCCGCCTGCACTGAGTGTGCAGGTTGCAATAGCCACAAGAGCAGAGATTTTTACTATTTTCAATAACATGGTTTCTCCTTTGTTATTTGTCTAAGGTTCTCTCTCTAACGAGGAGAGAGCTTATTTTATTTTCTTGCTGTCAGTTTTGGTCTTACCGCTGAGATCTGTCCATGTAATGGTTACTTTTTTACCTTTATTTTCTCCACTGAACATAAATTTTAGATAAGGATTTTTTGAAAGAAATTGACTGGTAGATGCCTCATAAACTACCTCATCTCCCACTTTGGCAATGACGTAGGTAATAAAGTTTGCTTTTTTACCCTTCTTTTCTGCTTCTGCGTAACTCATCATTGGGTGCTTTGCCATGACTTTTACTGTAGTGATACCTTTTTTCTCTTTTGCTTTAATTCTCATTTTTGTTCCTTCTTTGGTTTCTTTTTTTATTCTATTGCATCATTTGGGTTTAATGTCTGATATTTATTCAATGGTTAGGAGGTGTATCAACCACCACATCCACCAATGGTTACTTTGACGATTTTACTGGTTTTGTAAAGTTTTCCATCAATTTCAGCGACAACAACTACATTTCCAGTTTGTTGCATTTTGATACGGATAGAATAGTTAGCAATACCATTTTTAGGTACATCAAATACGGCTACTGCCGCTTCAGGATTGGCATCTTGGAAGATAGCGATACGGCTTGCACCCTCAGCACTGGCAGTAATAGGAATCACGGCACCATTTTCAGCGATATCTGGTGCTTTGAGCTTGGCTTTTCCCTCTTCTGTCTTATCTGTTCCGAAAAGTGCTTTGATTGCAGCATCTACGCCCGGCGCACCTTTTTTATTCATGACTTTCCAGAGATCCACTTTGGTCTCTCTATAGTTCGCTGCCGTGAGGCTTGCTGGTATCATTGTTGCAGCCAGTATCCCAGCTCCTAGTCCTAAAAATTTTCTTCTTTCCATATTTTTTCCTTTTTGTGGTGGGTGAGTTAGGTGTATACATATTTACCTTATGGGTTCATATCGCAACACCAGACCTCTATTATTTGACAGTTTTGAGATAAGCTACAAGTGCTTTGATCTGTGCATTATTTAGCCAGCCATTTTTCCCAAATGCAGGCATAGCCGAGATAGGGTTTGTCGTATATGGGTCATAGATCTTGTCATAGATTGCTTGCTCGGGCCATGCCTCTAGATACTGTAGTTTTGGGCCAAAACTACCTGGATTGTTAATCTCTTTACCATTGACTGCGTGACATGCGAGGCAGTTACCAAGCTTTTTGGTGTTAAAAATCTTTTCACCCTCTTTGACTAAATCCATATCGCCTGCAACAGATGCTGTCGCAAACAACCCACTCACTGCAGTAGCAATAAGTAACTGTTTTGCTAAGTTCATATTTTCTCCTTTATTGACTTGCTTTGATCATGTAATCTACGATCTCTGTGACAACATCGTCTGATAGATCCATGCTTCCGCCCTTGGGAGGCATTGCGTTAAACCCGTTGATTGCATTCTTGTAAACTTCATCTACTCCTTTTTCTATCACTTTGGCCCATGTGTCTTTGTCACCTAGTACAGGTGCTCCGATAGCTGCATTGGCATGACATGCACTACATTTAGACTCATAGAGCTTTTGATCTTTGGTTACCTCTATTTTCCCTTCTTCTTTAGGTAGGTCTCGTGCTGTAGACATTGCAGGCTTGAAATCATTGAGTTCAAACTGTATGGGGATTACCTTGCCATCTTTGCAGTCTGTCATACAGCGGGTTCCTTGCCCGTAATTATCAGGATTTTGCAAGAACTTTGCTACCTCTTTGGATCCTACATCGCCATTGACTTCTGGATAGAAACCATTTTTGTTGGGCATTTTAATCTTGAGAAATTTTGCATGATCGAGTACATAGTCATCGTCTAGCTCTTCTCCATCGATCTCTATCTCATTGACAGAGAGGAGGTAGGCGACTAAAGCGTAAGTTTCATCATTGGAGAGACTTTTTGGATGTGGAAATGGCATCGCAGACTGGACGTACCAGAACAGGGTACTAGCATAAGGCCAGTAGCTCCCGATGGTACGCACAGGTGGCTCATCGCCAGCTACTGGGTCAATCAGTTGATTTTTGAGTGTGCCTTCGCCTCCAGAGAGTGTAGGGTAGCCTTTGCCGCCCATACCAAAGTCACCATGGCACATAGCACACTGTGCTGCATAGAGTTCATCTCCTTGTTCTACAGAGCCTTTGCCCTCTGGCAGTCCAGTGCCATCTGGTAGGATATCCAGATCCCAAGCTTTCATCTCTGCGACAGTGGGTGCTCTGCCATGCACAGAGAAACCTTTGGTACTCTGTGGATTGACGGCATAGGCACTATAATGATTGTCTTTGACTGGGTAAATAACCGCATTGTCAACGTTTCGTTCCCTCTTTTTTTCATCTGCTATAGCAGCACTTGTAGCAAGCAAGAGCCCCAAACAGAGCCCCAAGAGCGGTTTTCTAACTTCTGATATGTACATTGTTGACCTCCCCGTTTGCTTTGACTTCCCATGTGCAGATGGCATTACGATGATAGACAGATTCAACACCTACTTTAGCAATCTCTTGGTTGATAGTGGGTTGTGTAATGCCTGCATCATCTGTAGCACGGCTTGCCAGTATGAAGGGTTTGCCTTCCCATTTGATAATGTAGCTAAATCGTGTCCATGATTTTGGTAGTATGAGTCCTTTGATGTTGGCTTCTACCCAGTTGTCTCCACCATCGAGTGAGATATCGACATGCTTGATAGTGCCCATACCGCTCCATGCCAATCCTTCGATTTCGACAAGATCACCTTTTTTGAGATCGGTCCATGGTTTTTCTGGACAAGGAGAGGTGATGATGGAGTTGACCTCCATAGGCCAAAAGTAGCGGATTGCTTTGCCGCTGGGTTGTAGCATAGTGTACTTGGATGTCTCCTCTTTGGCATGCCAAGGTGTCGCACCAAACTCTAGACGTTTGAGCCATTTGACGTTGAGGTTCCCCTCCCAGCCTGGCAAGAGCAGTCTAACAGGATAGCCCTGATCAGGTCTGAGTGCTTCTCCATTTTGTCCCCAGACGAGCATCGCATCATCGAGTACTTTTTCTATAGGGATACTTCGACCCATCTCTGAGTTATCGCTACCCTCTGCTAGCATCCATTTGGCTTCTGGCTTCAGCCCGAGATCCTCTAGCACAACAGAGAGTCTCACCCCTGTCCACTCAGCAGAACCCATCATACCTTTGGTAAACTGTATACTGTTAAACTGCGGTCCTCTCCACTCAGCAGAACCATTAGCTGGACATTCAATGAAGTGAATACGGCTCTCGCTAGGGTATCTCTTGAGTTGGTCTAACGTAAGTACGATTGGTTTTTCAACCAATCCATGAATCATCAATCTAAACTTGCTAGGATCGATGATAGCAGTACCACCATGCGATCTGTTGAAGAAGAGCCCATTAGGTGTAATAATCCCACCCTCTAGCTCATGGATAGGACTCATGGCTACAGATGCATACATGTCTCCAGATGAGAGTAGGTCAGTGACGCGCCTGACCACATTGTGCTCATAGGGTGAACGCTGTCCATACCCATATTTATCAACAGTCTCACCCAGTTTTACACCCCATTCGGCTTCTTCTACAATGGCTGCATCATCTGCAGAGAGCTTAACAGGTGACAGGACACCTGCGGCAGCAGCAGAAAGAAACATCCCGCGTAGAAAGCCTCTTCGGCTGTCTGTAGAGACATGATTTGACGCCTTAGTCGTTCTTTTATCTATTGGTTTACTCAATATATTAGCCTCCTTATTAAGTATTTCAACAGGGAGTATGACATAAATATAAGTTAAAAGATAAGTTATTCTGCTTGCATCATATAATAAATTCTAATATGTAACAATTTGTTACAAATATATATTACACTTATATTACACTTTCTATTTTCTATAACTATTACTTATTTATTGTAAACCAGTACATGAAAAGGATTTATCTATTAAGTTGGAGATGGAGAGTTATAAGGAGAGATGCTTGATACAATGGGAGACTAACGCTGAACTGACGTTGAGATATTTGGATATTTCTCCTTGTGTATAGCCATCTAAGTAAGCTTTTCGCATGGCTTTGTTTCTCTCTTCTTTATTGGTGATGACTTTAAAATAAGTTTCTAGCGGTATAGACCGCTCAATTTTTGTACCAGTTTTACTTTTGGTAACCTTTTTTCTCTTCTCATCTTCCAAGGCACCAAGTTCATCTTTGCTCAGATCAGATTGCAAGAAGTGTTTGAGTTCTCTCTCTGTATAGTTCTCTACAAGGATGGACTTTTGAGCACAGGGAACGACAGATTCGGTACCTAAAATAGCAGCACAGAGTGTATATGGGTAGTCTGCAGGGAAAAAACTAAGGTCTGCCTTGATAGGATCATACTCTATATACTTAATAGTATACTCTAGATACTCTTCATGAACAATATACCATGACTTATATCGCCCTTTCCAGAGTGGGCCAGATCTTTCTTGCTTTCTATTAAAATAGATAGCATAGTTGCCATTGATTTGACGCATAAAATAGGAGAGGTTTTCACGCTTGGTCTCTAGCAGTAGATGGTAGTGATTGTCCATGATGCAGTAGTCATGTAATGTAATATGATAGGTATCGCATGCTTTACAAACAATAGCTAGAAATTTCTCTTTTTCTAAAATAGTTGCAAAGATATTGGCTTTATACATACCTTGGTTGGCGACATGATGAAAGCCTACGAGATCGATACGGGGTTTTCGTGCCATACTACTGCCTTGAAATAGAATTTGATATTATAACATATTTAATATTTGACACCCGACCCTAGCTTAAATCCTGATCTAGAAGTCAATTTTCAGAAATATATTATTTTTTTATTTTTTGGTATAATGATGAAGTTTTAAAGAGATTTTATGGAGATATTTTGGGAATTTTTGATAGTTTATTGGAATTGTTTGGGGTTCAGAAAAGGACTTCTGACATACCTTTGGGAAGGGTATGGGCAATAGGAGATATTCAGGGTTGCCATGATGCTTTTATGCGACTTCTGGATAAAATTGAGTTTAACCCCATGCGAGACAAACTTTGGATTGCTGGTGATTTGGTCAATCGTGGAAAGGGCTCATTAGAGACATTGAGCTATCTGTATAGTATACGCGATCGTGTTGAGATTGTACTGGGCAATCATGATATTGCACTCTTGGCAGTATATTGGGGACTTAAAAAGAGTAACCCTACACTAGACCCTATTTTGGCTTCTCCTCAGGTAGATGAACTCATGGAGTGGATGTGTAGCCTTCCCTTTGTGCATTATGATCAAGACTTGGGATATGTAATGGCACACGCGGGGATACCACCGGTCTTTGATATAGAATCGGCTCTCTCTTTTAGCCATAAGCTTCAATCTAAACTACAAAGTACAAAAGCTGCGAAGTGGTTGGATAAAAAGATGCTGGGGGGTGTGCATACTTTTGGAGAAAACAAGAAAAATCGTTTTGCAATCAATGCTTTTACCCGTATGCGTTTTTGTGATATACAAGGAAGATTGGATTTTGATCAAAAAGGAGCACCTAGTAAAAAAACCTACGAAGCAGGACTTTATCCATGGTTTGAAATTGAAAATCGTAAGCCACTGGGAGCCAAAGTAATCTTTGGGCATTGGTCCACGCTGGGATATCTAGACAATCAAGAGGTTATTTGTCTAGACACAGGCTGTGTATGGCAGGGGAAAATGACGGCCAAACGGATAGACATTTCAGATGGCGAGATCGTGCAAGTAGAGTGTACAGATGGGATGAGCATAGTAGAATAAAGTAGCCTTTTTATGGTATATTAAGTTCTGACTCAGTACACTATAATGAGATGTATAAAATATTCAAAAGGAGAGAGTAGATGAAATATTTAGGAAGATGGGGTAAAGTATGGGTTTCCTTTCTTGTGGGGGTTGCTATAACCACAGCAGCCTATGGAGAAGGCAAAGTGTATACGTGGAAACTGGCAACTACATGGGGACCTACACTGACTCCTTTTATTGATGCGCCGCAGAGACTCTCTGCGATGGTTAGCAAGATGTCTAAAGGACGCCTAGTGATAGAAGTGGTAGCATCCAATAAGCATAAAAAACCATTTAATATTTTAGAAATGGTACAAGCGGGTGAGTATGATATGGGACATACTGCAGCATACTATTGGGCGAAAAAGGATACGGCACTGATGCCCCTAACCACTATGCCATTTGGTATGACGGCACCGGAGCAGTATGCTTGGTTCTATGAGGGAGGAGGGATGGCACTGATGGCTGAGGCGTACCAAAAGTTTGGTGTACGCTCTTTCCCTGGTGGAAATACAGGCAATCAAATGGGCGGTTGGTTTAAAAAAGAGATTAATTCAATCGAAGACCTCAAGGGACTCAAGATGAGAATCCCAGGATTTGCAGGGAAAATCATGGCAGAGCTGGGTGTCAAGGTCACCAACCTTCCTCCGGGTAAACTCTCTAAAGCATTGGAGAGCGGAGAACTAGAAGCACTAGAGTGGGTTGGGCCTGGTATGGATATTAAGTTTGGTTTTCATAAAACAGCACCATACTATTATGCAGGGTGGCATGAACCTGCTACAGAGCTACAGTATTTGGTCAACACAGAAAAGTATCAAGCTCTCCCTGAGGATCTGCAAGAGATCCTGCGGGTAGCCATGCGTGTTACCGCCTATGATATGTATATTCAGCTCTATCATATGCATGCTGTAGCATGGGCAAAGATTAAAAAAGAGTACCCTCATATTGTCATCAAATCTTTTCCCATGAGTATCATGGATACGATGAGAGAAACCAATGACAAACTATTGGCAGAGCTAAGTGCTAAAAATCCTATGCTAAAGAAGATACTTGACTCACAAAAAAGCTATCTAAAGCAAGCCAGAGACTGGACAAAGATTTCAGATTTTCTCTACTTAGTTGAGAGCCTTTAAGCGAAAGGTGGAGAAGATGAAAATACTTTATAAACTATGCATGATAGTCATTGTTATATTGTTGCCATTGAGTAGTGCCAATGCAGCAGCCAAAAAAGAGACTATCGGTACGATATTGAATCTAGGAGAGCAGATGTCTGGGTTGGTCAATATGCTAGAAACCTATACATTGATAGGGATGGGTGTCTCCTACCAAGTACCTACGCAGCGGCTCAAGGAGAGTATTACTGCCTATGATATGATGCTTGTAAATCTCAAGAGTAACTTTAGTGATCCTCAGATACGAAAGAGTGTAAATACCATGAGAGATTCTTGGAAACGTATACGTCGTGCACTGTATGGTGTGATTGTATTGACAGATATCAAAACGATGAAGATCAACTCAGTCTATATCAATGAAAAGCTACGATTGGCACTAGACGAGCTCACCAATATCAAGACACTCTTACTCAAAAAAACAAAGAAAAAAAACAAAGAACTCATCGGTGCAGCGATACAAGTAGGCGTATCAGCAGAACGGCTCTCGTCAAACTATATGATGAAAATCTGGGAGATAGAGGATCCTAATATCAAAAAATACTGGGATAAGAACCTAGATACACTCCAGCGTTCTCTCAAGAAGCTCAAAGCATCACCTTTTGCACAAGACCCCGCATTTAAAAAATATTTAGCTGTATGTGACAAAGAGTTTGGATATTTTAAGGTCGTATATGAGATGGATATGCGTGTGCCTGCTTTGATTCATAAGCGGGTTGCACATGTACTCTCAAACTCCAATAAGATGATTCAAGTGATACTTGCACAAAAGTAAAATATAGACAGAATGTACTTGTGGGGGAGATGCCTCCCACAAGTATATACTTATATCCCGTATTCTGCTCCATAATGTTCAGCGATAAAGTCGATATCCTTGTCTCCACGTCCTGAGAGATTGATGAGGATGGTGCCGATATCTGGCTCTTTTGCGAGTTTCATAGCGTAGGCTACCGCATGGGCTGACTCGATGGCCGGGATGATACCCTCCAGTCTAGAAATTTCAAAGAACGCTTCGATAGTCTCTGTGTCGGAGATATGGGCATAGTTGACTCTACCGATATCTTTGAGGTAGCTGTGCTGAGGGCCTACGGAGGGGTAGTCTAGTCCACTGGCTACAGAGTAGACCTCTGCTGGCTCACCCTCAGCATCTTGGAGCATGTAGGATTTGAATCCGTGCATGACACCTGGTTTGCCATGCGTCATGGTGGCGGCATGCTCACCTAGGGTATTGATGTCTCTGCCTGATGGCTCTACACCATGCATTGCTACACCCTCATCATTCATAAATGCAGTAAACAGTCCGATGGCATTGGAACCACCGCCAACACAGGCCACGAGATTGTCAGGTAGTTTCCCTGTCATGTTCTGGAACTGCTCTCTGGCTTCTACGCCAACGATAGATTGGAAGTCGCGTACCATACGAGGATAGGGGTGAGGCCCTACGATAGATCCGATACCAAACAGTTGTGTCTGCGGGTCACCCATATAGGCACCAAAGGCAGAGTCTACCGCTTCTTTGAGTGTTTTTCTACCATGTGTGACGGGGATGACATTGGCTCCGAGGATACGCATACGGATGACATTGGGGTGCTCTTTTGCCATGTCTACTTCACCCATGTGGATATCGCACTCTAGACCTACCAGTGCCGCAGCAGTTGCCAATGCTACACCGTGTTGTCCGGCTCCTGTCTCAGCGATGAGCTTTTTTTTGCCCATTTTTTTAGCCAGTAGGGCTTCACCTAGACAGTGGTTGATTTTGTGTGCACCGGTATGGTTGAGGTCTTCACGCTTGAGATAGATCTCTGCTCCGTATTTCTCTGAGAGATTTTTGGCATGAAAGATTGGGCTAGGACGACCAACATAGTGCTGATAGAG
>CAZEIN010000025.1:0-2410 GCA_964512425.1 uncultured Sulfurovum sp. | reverse complement strand
CCTCCTCCTTTTTGCTAGCTACATTTTACAACAATTATCTAAAAAATATCAGACACACTGCCGAGAGTTTGACCTATTGCATAGTTTATACCAAATCAAAATACAATAGTATACTTCGGGGAGCATCATCGTAAGTAGCTGCGAAATGTATAGAATGCAGTACTATTACCGCATCGACCTATGGACATCCTGAAAATTGCTAGTTTTGATCGCAAACAGATCTTTCATTTTCGGGATTAACTCTATTCGCTTTCTTCTAGGCACTTTCCCAGCACCCGACTATGGTATAATCTCAAATTAACACACGGAGCCATATGATGAAAAAAACCATCCTACTTCTACTCTCTACCATGCTGATCTGCTGGGCAGCAGCCCCTATAGAGGTCTCATTTGCAGAGGTCAAGCGTATCTACAATGCAGGCTCTGGACTCTTTATCGATGCCAGAGAGCAAAAGTTTTATAAAAAAGGCACTATATTGGGAGCACTCAATATGCCTATCAAGCGTTTTTCTAGGCTCAAGCGACTCCTGCCTGTACGCAAAAACAGCAAGCTGGTGATTTTCTGTGGTGGTATCAAGTGTGGCAAATCAGTCAAACTCGCAAAACGTATCGCAGCAGAGGGCTATAGCCATGTACTCATCTATCGTGGAGGCTATCCAGAGTGGCATCAAAAAGCCCAAGAAATCATGCTCTTGGCTACCTACTGCCAGAGCAATACCCTGCCCAAACCCAGGCCTGTCACCATACAAGGAGCTACCGTACAACTAGGTAGCGAAGAGGGAATGATCGATGCCACATGGTTCGTGCAGCAGCTAAACGCTGGTACACTGCCCCCGCAGATACAGCTGGTTGATCTACGCAGCAAAGAGGATTATGACCAGCAACATCTCACCAATGCCATACACCTAGATCTGGATACCCAAACAGGCGAACTAGACAGCACCAAACTTCCCAAGGATAAACTCTCACTGTTTTACTGCTATACAGGGATGCGCTCAACAGATGCCTATGACACCCTAGACAAACAGACTGCCAAACGGGTACGCTATCTCAATGCGGTAGTGAAATGCAAAAAAGAAAAATGTGAGATACACCCTAACTGATTAGGACGCGTAGTGTTGGGTTTTGATTTGGTATGAGCTCTTTGTTATAGCCCTGCTGCCTTGATCGCTTCTGCTTGTGCGTGAGCAGTGAGTGGCTCTACGACCTGCTCTAGGTTGCCGTTGTTCATAACGTGATCGAGAGCGTAGAGTGTGAGTCCGATACGGTGGTCGGTGATACGGTTTTGGGGGTAGTTGTAGGTACGAATCTTCTCAGAACGGTCTCCTGAGCCTACCTGTGCCTTGCGGTCTGCGGAGGCTTCATCGAGCTGGGCTTGCATCTGGGCTTCATAGACACGGGCCTTGAGGACTTTCATCGCTTTGTCTCTGTTTTTGTGTTGGGATTTCTCATCCTGAATCGCTGCTACGATACCTGTAGGGATATGCGTCAGACGCACGGCTGAGTCGGTGGTGTTGACTGACTGCCCACCACATCCACTAGAGCGATAGACATCCATTTTGATATCGTTTGGCTTGATATCCACCTCTACATCGTCGACCTCTGGGATGATGGCTACGGTGATTGCTGAAGTATGCACACGCCCTTGTGTCTCAGTATCTGGTACGCGCTGGACTCGATGCACACCTGACTCATATTTGAGCTGGCTGTATGCACCATCGCCTTTGACCAGAGCAATCATCTCCTTGTATCCGCCAGCTGTACCCTCTGAGGAGCTCATGATCTCTACTTTCCAGTTCATTTTCTCTGCAAATCGTAGATAGAGCTTGAAAATATCCTCGACAAACAGGGCACTCTCATCACCACCAGCACCAGCGCGCAGCTCTATATAGATGTTTTTGTCATCATTGGGGTCACGTGGAATCATGAGAACCTTGATCTCCTCTTCGAGCTCTGGGAGTCTGGGCTCTAGCTCAGAGAGCTCCTCTTTGGCGAGATCTCCTAGCTCTTCATCACCGAGTAGCTCTTTGTTCTCTATGATAGCATCAGATGTTTCGATATACTCTCTGGCTTTTTCTACCAATTTACCAATGGAAGATTGCTCTTTGCTGAGCTCTGTCATCTTTTTGATATCGCTGGCGATCTCTTGGGTGCTGAGCAGTGTATTGATCTCTTCGTAACGGTCGATAAAAGGTTGGAGTTTTTCTCGTAACATAAGGATGCCTCAGGCGCGCAGGTTACGCGGCGCTGAGTGCATTGACTTTGGATTGAAGACGGCTTACTTTACGTGAAGCGGTGTTTTTCTTGAGAATGCCTTTGCTGACATATTTGTGCAGTTCACGATTGGCGATTTTCATCGCTGCAACCGCTGCATCTTTATCGCCTGCTTCCACCGCTGTCAAAACCGCTT
>CAZEIN010000024.1:0-8098 GCA_964512425.1 uncultured Sulfurovum sp. | reverse complement strand
TGTGGTGGATGATAATACAGATACGGATGGCGATGGTATTCCTGATGTGGTAGATGCATCACCTGATTCCTTTGAAGATGGCCCAGTAACTATAGAAGCAATCTTCTGGATAGATGAAAACGGCAATGGAGAGAGAGATGCGGGGGAAGAACCTATAGCAGGAGCAAGAGTTGAATTACTAGATGCAGAGGGAAACCCTGTTGAATGTCCGCTAGTAAATATGTCAAATCTCAAGCATAAAAACAACCATGCTTTATCAAGTTATTGTATAACAGAGACCAATGAAAATGGTATTTACTACTTTACCAATCTGCCTCCTAAGACCTATCAAGTGAGGTTTACTTTGCCTGAAGATAAGCAAGAAGATGGATATGATTTTACAACAAATGGGGTAAAGGCAGGCGATACAATTTCTGTAGAAGTAAGCACTATACAAGGAAATACAATTTTAGTGAGAGCTGCGGCTGCGGTTAGTTGTGGTTGTGCTAATATTACCTCTGATAGTATTGACGCACTTGAGATATTTTCACTATTACTTATGATGTTGTTGACACTGCTTGGAGGTTTGGTCTTTATGCGTAAAGAGTGGCAAATGCAATAGATTATGTCTCTTAGGTAGCTAGCATACGAGAGGTGACTTGGTTTATCGCCTCTCCTGCCATGTTAGGGCTTTTGGTAATGCTACCATGGGGATTTAAGCCTAACAAGATAAAATTCCCCAATCTTTTCATCTCCATACTTTAGGAAATCTATGTTCAATATCCAAAACTACTCTAAACAGAATATCAAAAATGATATCCTCTCTGGTGCGCTGGTCGCTGTGGCGTTGGTGCCTGAGGCGATAGCTTTTTCATTTATTGCTGGGGTTTCTCCTGTCGTGGGGCTTTATGGGGCATTTATCATTGGGCTAATCACTGCCATATTGGGGGGCAAACCAGGGATGATCTCTGGGGCTACAGGGTCCGTGGCAGTCGTTTTTGTCTCATTGGGGCTTTGGATCAAACAACATTATCCTAATCTAGACGGTGAAGCGCTCTCAATGATGGTACTACATACAATCTTGCTCACCTCGATTATCGCTGGTCTGATTCAGATGGCGATTGGGATGATGCGTATGGGTAAATTTATCCGTCTCGTACCCCAGCCCGCACTGTTTGGGTTTGTGAATGGTTTGGCAATTGTGATCGCCTTGGCACAGTTACCCTTTTTGGCACCTCAAAATATCGAGCAGTATCACTCATGGATGGAGATTATTCAAGCCAGTCTTTCTGAAAATAGTATCATGTATATTCTAATACTTGTCACGATGGCAACCATGCAGTTTCTCCCTCGCATCAGCAAGGCAGTCCCTGCAGGACTTGTGGCAATCATCGTGGCCACACTGGCAGTTTATTTTGGTGATATCGATACCAAGACAGTAGGAGACTTGGCAGACCTTTCTTCTGTATCATTACCAAGTTTTATGCTGCCTGATACCTCCTTGTTTACATGGCAGTTTATGTCTGTGATCTTGCCTACTGCCTTGATTGTTGCGCTGGTAGGGTTGATTGAGTCACTGTTGACTCTCTCTGTGCTGGATGAGATGAGTGGCAAACGAGGCAGTGGCAACCAAGAGTGTGTAGCATTGGGTGTAGGCAATGCTACCTCTGGACTCTTTGGGGGGATGGCAGGGTGTGCGATGATTGGACAGTCTGTGATTAACTTTACCTCTGGTGGATTGGGGCGACTCTCCTCGTTTACTGCGGCGGTGTTGCTGATTATTCTGGTAGTGAGTTTTTCTGGTGTGATTGCGGCTATTCCTGTGGCAGTGCTGGTGGGGATTATGTTTATGGTCAGTATTGGTACCTTTGAATTCTCTTCACTCAAACGGATTAAACACATGCCAAAAAGTGATGTTTTTGTACTGGTGACAGTTACTATCATTACAGTTTTTTATGACTTGGCAGTGGCAGTGATTGCGGGGGTGATTATCTCAACATTAGTCTTTGCATGGGAGCATGCTAAAATCTTTGCTCACAGTCAAGATGAAAAAGATAAACGAGTCTATGAGCTAGACGGGCCACTCTTTTTTGGTTCTGTCACTTCATTTAATGAGCAGTTTGACCTAGAAAATGATCCAGATACTGTTGTGATTGATTTTAAAAAAGCTAGAGTGATGGACTCATCAGGAGCAGAAGCGATTGATGCACTGACCCAAAAGTATAAAAAAGCAGGCAAAAAATTGACCCTCAGACATCTCTCTGAGGACTGCAAAAAGACCCTCAAGATTGCAGGCCCCTTTTGTACGTATGAAGAGGATGATCCTACCTATAAAGTCGTACGTGATTTTTAGTTATAATAACATATCAACACGATAGAGGAGAGAGATATGCAACACTTGGTAGACACAGACCAATTTTCGTTGGCTCAGCTAGAGCAGATTGTAGCAGATGCAAAGCGGTTCAAGCAAAACAGACCCCCTCTTTTGCTCCGTGACAAAGTCATTGTAACCCTTTTCTTTGAGAAGTCCACTCGCACACGAAGCTCATTTGAAATCGCAGGCAAACGTCTAGGTGCGGCAATGGTACTCTTCGACCCCTCCAAGAGCTCTACAAGCAAGGGAGAGACACTAGAGGACACCTTTACCACGCTCTGTGCGATGGAGCCAGATGCAGTCATCGTGAGACACTCTGAGAACAGTACCCCACAGAGACTAGCTGATATGGAGGTTACTCCCGTTATCAATGCAGGTGCAGGCAACTACGCCCATCCCACCCAAGCCCTACTAGACTACTTTACCATGCTTGAGCATTTTGATGGAGATATCCGAGGTAAAACCTTGGCAATTGTCGGAGATGTAGTGAGCTCTAGGGTGGCGAGCTCTGGGATTAGACTCTTTACTAGAATGGGGATGAACGTAGTGCTCGTAGCCCCAGAGCAGTTTATGCCTGATATCGACCTCCCCAAATACCTAGAGCTAGATGATGTCATCGATCAGGTCGATGTCATTATGAGCCTCAGAGCACAGCTAGAACGTCATCAAGTACCACATTTTGAAGATTACGAGGAGTATGCCAAGCACTACTGCATCACCAAAGAGCGTATCGGGCAGAGAGATATCCTCCTCATGCATCCTGGCCCGGTCATGCGCAATATTGATATCTCTGATGAGATGCTAGATGACCCACGATGTAAGGTACTCGAACAGGTCAAAAATGGAGTTTATATTAGAATGGCCATTTTGAAGATTTTGCTGTTGGATTCGTAGCTGAAGGATATGAATGTATTGCACAGCAAAAGAGGGGTTTGAGAAAATAGATGCATTGGGTTTGGGTAGAGAGCCCTTTCTCTTCCTCCTCTCCTATGACCAATCCAAACTCTTTGTGCAGCCACTGGATCAGCTCGACAGTGATATCTACTACAAGCTAGAGGATTGGCGAAACTATCCTGTACAAAAACGAGACCAAGCTTTTGGCTTTCAAAAATTCCCAGCAGATTTCAAGACCTACCAGAAAAAGATGGAAAAAATTCTCGAAGAGATACGCTCTGGCAATACCTATCTGCTCAACCTCACCTGCAAAACCCCTATCGAGAGTAACCTTAGTCTCAAGGAGATATTTACCTATGCCAGAGCCAAGTTCAAGCTCTACTTCAAGGATCAGTTTATCTGTTTCTCTCCTGAGCGATTTATCGAGATAGAGGGTAGGCAAATCGCCACCTACCCCATGAAAGGCACCATCGATGCCAACCTCCCCAACGCCGAGAAACAGATCCTCTCAGATGGTAAAGAGATGGCAGAGCATGTGATGATTGTCGATCTGATGCGTAATGACTTGGGGATTGTAGGTAGCGATGTCAAGGTAGAGCGTTTTAGGTATGTGGACAAGGTGCGTGCTGGTGACAAAGATCTCTTGCAGGTTAGCTCCAAAATCACCGCGACACTCCCTGAAAACTGGAGAGACCATATCGGAGAACTCCTACAAAAGATGCTACCAGCAGGCTCAATCACAGGCACGCCCAAATGCAGTACCGTAGAGATTATTGATCGGGTGGAGGGGTACGATCGTGGGTTTTATACAGGAGTGTTCGGGGTATTTGATGGGCAGAGCCTACGCTCTGGTGTGATGATTCGTTTTATCGAAAAAGAGGGCAACACGCTTTATTATAAAAGCGGTGGAGGCATCACGATAGACTCTGATGCATCCTCCGAGTATGAGGAGTTGGTGGATAAAATTTATTTGCCGTTTTGATAGATATTATACCGGTCTGTTCGGATTTTCCATTGATATTCGGGGTCCTTGTGGATAGGTACAAAATAGAGTTTGCCAGAGTGTCTCCATGCGTCTAGTAAAATACCGTCTTTTGTGCCATGACTACCAAGAGGAAGGATGACTATAGCATTGTGCTCTCTCCAATAACTTCCGATATAGGCACCTACGGGCAATAGCTGTATGCTTTTTAGGTGAAATTTCTGCAAATGGTGATAGAGGTCATCACTCCACTGATAGCAGAGTCCGCGATCTTTGAGTTTGATATTGACCAGAAAATTATGGAACAGAGGTGGGGTAGTGACGCGATATTTGGAGGCCAAAGCTTAGCTATAGGGGACTGCTCCGCGTGCGAGAAGTGAGGCCTCTCGGTGACTGATTTTGGGATAGGTTTGGAGGAGAAGCGTGTAGAGTTTGGATTGCTGTTTATGTTGGAACATGGGTGTAAACCGTGGTGCACAGCCCACGAGAAGCAAAAGCAGAAAAACACCTCCGATCCTACGATAGTACACAGATATCAACTCACAGTAATCGCTTCGGGGAAGATCACACCATCGATAGAGAGCTCAGCCATTTTCTGAATCTCTCTATCACTGATAATGAGCGTCAATACTTTGGTATCAAAGAGATACTCTTGGGCAATAGGTTGAATTTTGGTAGCGTCCTCTAATTGGCAGACGATGTATTTGCTCTCTAGTGCATTGGAAAAAATCGCTTCTGTAGCGCCCGTCACTGTAACGGCAAAAGGAATATGATTTTTTTGACAGTGCTGTGCCAAGGCAATAGAATCACTGAGTGGCTCTAGCAAGACAATCTCACCTGAAGAGACTTGTACAATATCCTCTGTAGAAAATACTTTTTTAAACGTTATACTTTTGATCCAGGGATGTCCAAATATTAGCATTACTTCTCCTTTTAGCTTGGTATGCACTCTTTGGAGCAGTAGTAGCTACCTTTGAGCTGGATACTCTCCTTGCGTGTGACATAGGTGCCACAGGTACTACACTCTTCGAGTGCATCTGCATCACCCTCTTGGGGCTCTTTGCTTTGTGTCGGCAGGGCAAAAGAGCCTCCCATAAACTTGTAGATAGCTATTAGTACCACACCGATCATAATCAATTTGAGTATCATTGTCTAATCCATAAATAATTTCGTTTTTCTTTGGATACTATATCATAATTCAGCTGATTCTTGGTAGCCTCCAGCTCTGCAAAAACCTGACTGCCTTTGTAAAAGAGATAGTCCGTCTGTGCATCGCTGAGATGTGCGGTGATATCGAGTAGTAGCTGTGTATCTGTCACTGCCCTAGAGCTAATCATCCCAAAGGCTTCATGCTCTAGAGCCTCCACACGTATCTTGGCGACAGAAACCTGTGTCAGACCCAGCTCCATGGCAGCAAATTTGAGAAATGCTGCCCGCTTGTTACGTGGTTCACAGAGGAGTACCTCTATCTGAGGATAGGCTACTGCCAGCACCAACCCAGGAAAGCCCGCACCCGTACCCACATCCAGCAGGGATGCAGGCATCTCTATGAAGGTGACAGGATAGAGCGAGTCGATGATATTTTCATAAATCGCCTCTAGCGTTTGTGCACCAGTGAGGTTATGTATCTGGTTCCAGCTCTGGAGTAGCTCTGAGAACTGTTCGAGCTGGATGATCTGCTCAGTATGCATCGTGATCTCTGCTCTGTCTAGGTACTGGGTGAGATTCATATTAGAGCTTGTGCCCCATTTTGGATTTTTTGACATTGAGATAGGATTGGTTGTGTGGGTTGGGTACGGTGATGAGCGGGATGATCTCTGCGATATCAACTCTAGAGAGCGATTTGATTTTGTCTGGGTTGTTGGTCAGGAGTTTGATATGGCTGATTCCAAAATGCTCTAGTATCGTCTGGATGATTCCATAGGTACGCTCATCGGCTCGAAATCCCAGCTGGTGGTTGGCAGTGACGGTGTCGAGTCCTTGGTCTTGGAGGGCGTAGGCGTTGACCTTGTTGAGTAGACCGATGTTTCTGCCCTCTTGTCTATGGTAGATGACCATGCCACCCTCTCGCGAGATGAGACTTAGAGAGGTCTGCAGTTGCTCCCCACAGTCGCATTTGAGTGAGCCCAGTGCGTCACCTGTGAGGCACTCAGAGTGTACGCGTACGATAGGCGTCTCCAGCTCCTGCAATGTCTCTGTAAAGATTGCCAGATGCTCCTTGCCCGTATCGAGCTCTTTGAATGCTTGTATCCGAAAGGTGCCGTATTTGGTAGGGAGTGTGGCGATTTGTGATATATCTATGTTGTTCATGGTGGGATTATACTATAAGAATTAGGAATTAGGAATTAGGAATTAGGAATTTTAGTGTAAAATGTTAAAAACTATTTATTTAAGGCTATTTATGTTTGATCGTTTTAGAAGAAAAAGAATCAATCCCGTGCTACGTGACCTGCTCCAAGAGACACATTTGAGTGTCAATGATTTTATCTATCCGCTGTTTGTACGTAGCGGCGAGGGGATTCGTGACGAGGTAGGCTCTATGCCAGGGGTCTATCAGATGAGTATCGACGAGGTGATCAAGGAGTGCGACACACTCAAAACCCTAGGTATCTACTCCATCATCCTCTTTGGTATCCCAGATGTCAAAGACTCGGTAGGCAGTGACGCCATGTGTGAGCATGGCATCATGGCACAAACCGTCCGAGCGATCAAATCTGCACATCCCGATATGTTTGTTATCACCGATCTCTGCTTTTGTGAATACACAGATCATGGGCACTGCGGTGTACTAGACCCCGTGCTGGAGACAGTTGACAACGACATCACGCTAGACAACCTAGCTACCCAAGCAGTCGTCCATGCCAAAGCAGGGGTCGATATGATCGCACCTAGTGGCATGATGGACGGCATGATCCAAGCGATCCGAGGTGGGCTGGATGGTGCAGGGTTTGTCAACCTCCCCATCATGAGCTACTCGACCAAATTTGCCTCTGCTTACTACGGGCCATTTCGTGATGTAGCCGAGAGTAGCCCCGGCAAAGGCGACAGAAAAAGCTACCAGATGAACCCAGCCAACCGCCGAGAGGCGATCGCAGAATCTGTCTCCGACGAGCTAGAGGGAGCCGACATCCTCATGGTCAAACCAGCCCTAGCCTACATGGATATCATCCGAGATGTCAGAGAGAACACCACTCTCCCACTGGCAGTCTACAATGTCAGTGGTGAATACTCCATGCTCAAAATGGCAGCCAAGGCTGGCGTGATTGATTACGATGCTGTGATGATGGAGACGCTACTTGGGTTTAAGCGTGCTGGGGCGGATATGATTATTACTTATCATGCGAAGGAAGCGGCTTTGTTGCTTCAGAAATGATTATAGGGTGCGTTTGCTGCCATGCACTTAGACAATATAGCCTTAAGAAAAAAGGAAAGGTTTTTTTATGGACTTACCTATATTTACATATAATCCACACCCACTAAAAAATAATTGTATAATAAAAAGTGATAAAGTATGTCAAGTTTGTAATAAAAAAATAGGTTATATTGTGACAAGCATAATGGCTACAGCATTTGACAATATATATGATATTTGTCCATGGTGTATTGCAGATGGTAGTGCATGTAGAAAATATAATGGTGAATTTGTCTACTATATTGAAAACGCAAAAAATATATCCAAAGAAATATTAGATACTATTTCTTGCAAAACAGTTAGTTTTCCAGCTCATTATACTACCCCAAGAAAACCAAACAACTTTACAGAGAATCTAATTCCTAAAATAGTAAAATTAGATGATAAATATAGAGGGGCAAAAATATGAGTAGAAAAAGAACGGTATATAGTGCAGAGTTTAAAACAAGATTGGTTT
>CAZEIN010000023.1:0-2355 GCA_964512425.1 uncultured Sulfurovum sp. | reverse complement strand
ATCGTGCAGCTAAGTAAATTTTATAGCTATGATCTAGAGAGAAAAAAGTTGATGTTTGATGGCATGGATCAGCCATTGACACACAAGCAGTCTCAGATTATTGACTTGCTCGCCTCTTTTGGCGGGAAGATTGTGGATTTTGATACGTTGCGATATTATGCTTGGGAAAATAGCCATGTGGACAATGCAACTATTCGTGCTGAGATGCATCGGGTCAGGGGTGTTATCAAGGAGAACCTTATAGAGAGCATTAAAAGTGTTGGCTACAGACTTAAAAAATTCTCATGATTATAATAAATATAAGTGATTAATTTGTAACTAAACGACACATCGTGCTACTTTGAGCGTCAAAAAAATTGACTATGGCTTCTATGCTATGCTATCGCTATTTCAAAACCCTACAATGAAGCTGTACTTTTATGCACCAAAGGAGAAAGCATGACTGAAGAAAAAGCCAAAGCGTATTGGCGAGAAAATATCTCAACGATTCTTAAACTGCTCGTAGTGTGGTTTATCGTGTCGTATGGGGCAGGGATACTGTTTATTAATCAACTCAATACGATTGAAATCAGTGGCGTGAAACTAGGGTTCTGGTTTGCACAACAAGGTTCTATCTATATCTTTGTGATATTGATTTTTGTTTATGTCAAGCTTATGAATAGACTTGATGAAAAATATGATGTACAAGAGTAGGGGGTAGCAGATGGATTTACAAACACTGATATATCTTTTTGTAGGGCTCTCATTTACGCTCTATATTGGAATAGCAATCTGGGCAAAAGCGGCAAGCACCAAAGACTTCTATGTTGCAGGTGGTGGCGTACACCCGATAGCCAATGGTATGGCAACTGCAGCAGACTGGATGAGTGCAGCGTCATTTATCTCTCTAGCAGGACTCATCTCTTACAAGGGTAGTGATGGTGGTGCCTATCTCATGGGTTGGACTGGTGGTTATGTACTACTGGCACTCCTTTTGGCACCATACTTGAGAAAGTTTGGCAAGTTTACAGTACCTGATTTTATCGGAGATAGATACTACTCAAATGTAGCGAGAACTGTTGCAGTTGTTGCGACTATTTTTGTATCATTTACCTATGTTGCAGGGCAGATGAGAGGCGTGGGAATTGTTTTCTCTAGATTCTTACAGGTTGATGTCAACACAGGTGTTGTGATTGGTATGGTTATCGTCTTTATCTATGCCGTATTGGGTGGTATGAAAGGTATTACCTATACACAAGTGGCACAATATATTGTGATGATTATTGCATATCTGATTCCAGCTATTTTCCTCTCTTTAATGGTTACAGATACATTCTTGCCACAGTTGGGTATTTTTGCTACAACAACCTTTGACGTTAACGATGGTGTACGAGTGATTCCACAAGGCACTTATCTGATGCATGCACTGGACCAATCCTTGAATGATCTGGGATTCAAAGAGTATACACAGCCAGGTAACCTCTGGAATATGTTTATGCTCACCGTTGCATTGATGGTAGGTACTGCAGGATTGCCACATGTTATTGTAAGATTCTTTACTGTGCCTAAGGTCAAGGACGCACGTATCTCTGCGGGCTATGCACTGCTCTTTATCGCACTGCTCTATACGACAGTAGCATCCGTTGCTGCATTCTCACGTGTGAATACCATTGATCGTATCCAAAATGTTGAGTACAAGCAGTGGGTTACAGAGGGTGTCAAAAAAGAGGATGGCAGAACAAATCATGGTGCATGGTTCCAGACATGGGAAAAAGGTTCACTGCTGGCTTGGAATGACAGAAATGGTGATGGCAAGATTCAATATGCAGCAGGTAAGGCATTTGATAATGCCAAAGGCAAGCCTGCATTTGATGGTGACAAAGTAGCCGCAGATGGGCATAGACTCACGACCAATGCCTTGGGTGCCAAAGGTGCCAAGCCATTTGATAATGAGGTTTATATCGATAGAGATATTATCGTATTGGCTAACCCAGAGATTGCAAACCTCCCCAACTGGGTGATTGCATTGATTGCAGCAGGTGGACTCGCCGCGGCACTCTCTACAGCAGCAGGACTGCTGCTGGTGATCTCTGCATCCATCTCGCATGACCTATTGGGTAAAGTGATCTTTAATGATCCAGCCACAGGAAAATCAAAACTGAGTGAAAAAGCGGAATTAAGAGCAGCCAGACTGGCAGCAGTAGCAGCCATTGTGGTAGCAGGATATCTGGGTATTAACCCTCCAGGATTCGTGGCACAGGTGGTTGCATTTGCCTTTGGTCTAGCAGCAGCATCATTCTTCCCTGCGATTGTCTTGGGAATCTTTGACAAGCGCATGAACAAAGCAGGAGCGATTGCTGGTATTTCTATTGGATT
>CAZEIN010000022.1:0-3757 GCA_964512425.1 uncultured Sulfurovum sp. | reverse complement strand
GTAGAAGACCCAGTGGAGTATCAAATGGGAGGTATCCAGCAGGTTCAGGTTCGTGCTGAGATTGGATTGGGTTTTTCAGATGCATTGCGATCCATTTTAAGACAGGATCCAGATAAAATAATGATTGGTGAGATTAGGGATGCTGAAACACTTAGAATAGCTATACAAGCAGCATTGACGGGTCACTTAGTACTCTCTACTTTGCATACAAATGATGCTATCGCGGCAGTAACAAGAATTTTGGATATGGGTATTGAGAGTTATTTGGTTTCTGGTGCGTTGGTAGCAATCCAAGCACAACGTTTGGTGCGAAAGATATGCCCACACTGCAAAGCAAAAACAACACTAACTGGCAAGGTTTTGGAAGATATAAAAGAGTATCTTCCTGAAGGGGAAAACTTCACCTTTTACAAAGGAGCAGGATGTAAAGAGTGTCAGCATTCTGGATATTATGGCAGAGAAATGATATCGGAAGTACTTCCTGTTAGTGAAAAAATGTCAAGAATGATTGCTTCTGGAGCATCCAAAGAAGAAATGACGAAGCAAGCCAAAGGCGAAGGTTTTGTGAATATGTTTGAAGATGGTGTGCTAAAGGCCCTTGATGGAAAAACAACAATAGATGAAATTCTCAGAGTAGCAAGGTTGTAATATGTATTTTAAAGTAACGCTGATTTCCAAGGGACAAAGACTTGATCATATTGTTGAAGCTGGGAATAAATATGATGCTATTACCAAAGCGAAAAGAGGTGAGCCCTACTCAGTAGCTGTTGAAGCCAAAGAGGTGCCAGCTCCTTTGAGTGAAATATTTTCCAAGATAGGACGGGATCTCTCCAAGATGACCAAAGGAAAGATCTCTATTGATCAGAAAATTTCTACGATTAGACAAGTAGCCGTGATGACCGATGCAGGTATTGCTATTCACGATACATTAGAAGATGTTGCAGAGAATACTGAAAATAAAAGGCTCAAAGAGATATATAATACACTCAGTGCAGATATTAATGCTGGTAAAAGTATGTCTGACGCTATGGATAAATACACAGAAGAATTCGGACATGTTGCGCTTGCAATGACAAGACTGGGAGAAAATACCGGTAATTTTCCTGCTTCTTATCATAAATTGGCAGATATATTGGAAAATATTCGGGACAATGTTGCAAAATTTAAAAAAGCAATACGTTATCCACTAATAACTTTGACAGCTATGGCAATAGCCTTTACTGTATTGATTATGGTTGTTGTGCCAAAATTTAGAGATATCTTCGAAAAACTGAATACGGAACTGCCAGTTCCTACAAAGATACTTCTTTCAATTGAATATGGTTTTTCGCATTACGGTATTGTGATTTTGCTGACATTGATTACTTTAGTTTATACGTTAATATTTATGTATAAAAATAATAGAGACTTTAAATATAAAGTAGATAAACTTTTGGTACATCCTAAATTTTATCTAATCAATAAAGTTATTTTTCTCTCTACAATGCATAAGTATACGCTTGTGTTTGGCGAACTGGTAAAGTCGGGTATTCCTGTATCTGAAGCACTGGATACTGCAGTAGGTATGGTAGATAATCTTTATATCAAAGATAAATTATTGACAGTGAATGCTAATATCGGAAGAGGACTTAGTTTGGCAGAGTCCTTTGATCAGACAGAGCTTTTTGAAAATATGCTTTTGCAAATGATTAAAGCAGGAGAGGCCAGTGGGCAGCTAGATAGTATGCTAGGAAAGGTAACAGATTATTATGATATGCGGTTCCAAGATATTATTGATAATCTCTCTACCTATATTGAACCTATCATGATGTTTTTTATTGCAGGATTGGTATTACTGATGGCACTCGGTATCTTCTTGCCAATGTGGGATCTGGGGTCAGCAGTTAAAAACTAATAGACTTCTTATTAAACCCAGCTACGCTATAATGCCAAAAAATTTAGCGTAAGGGTTTGAGATGAGAGCATTGCTTAGCGTCAGTGATAAGACAGAAATTGTAACATTTGCACAGGGATTGGAAAGGCTAGGATGGGAAATAATCTCAACTGGAGGAACCTATAAAAAACTTACCGAATCAGGTGTCAAAGTCATTGAAATTGATGAGGTGACAAAGTTTCCAGAGTGCTTTGAGGGGCGTGTCAAGACGTTAAATCCTTATGTTCATGGAGGCATTCTTCATAAGCGTAGTGATACTGGACATGTAGCACAGGCCAGAGAACTCGGTGTAGAAGGCATTGATCTCGTATGCGTGAATCTCTATCCTTTCAAAGAGACTATTGAGAGGACAGATGATTTTGATGAAATTATCGAAAATATTGATATCGGTGGTCCAGCTATGGTGCGTTCGGCTGCAAAAAACTTTCAGGATGTACTGATTGTTACCGATACCAATGATTATACTGCTGTACTCTCTGCATTGGAACAGGGAGAGGATGGCTTGGAATTTAGACGCAACCTCATGATCAAAGCATTTGAGCATACTGCTGCGTATGATAGTATGATCGCCAATTATATGAATGGTAGATTCAATGATGGCTTTGGTGCTTACCAGTTTATCGCAGGTAAAAAATCCTTTCAGACGCGCTATGGAGAGAATCCACACCAAGATGGGGCGCTCTATGAGTTTGATACCCACTTTTCTGAGAACTTTAGACAGGTCAAGGGAGAAGCATCCTTTAATAACATCAATGATGTCAACGGTGCACTCAGAATCGCTTCTAGCTTTGGTGATGAAAATGCTGTATGTATTGTCAAGCATGGAAACCCTTGTGGCTTTGCTCTCAAAGAGACTCTTTTGGATGCCTACGTGGAGGCACTCAGATGCGATCCCGTATCGGCCTTTGGTGGTGTGGTGGCAGTGAATGGTATTGTGGATGCTCCACTGGCGGAGAAGATGAATGAGATATTTCTAGAGGTGGTGATGGCGGCGGACTTTACTGTTGAAGCATTGGCGGTGTTTGAGAAGAAAAAGCGTCTCAAACTTTTTGCTCAGGGTGGTGTCAAGCTCATCATGAGTGGAGATACGCATGATTTCAAACATGTAGATGGAGGATTTGTTTACCAAAATTCAGATCGAATTGGTGATAAAGAGGTGGAGCATTCGGAGAGAAAATCTGATCTAAGTGCCTCGACACAGGAGATGAAAGATCTAGAGATTGCATGGAAAGTAGCTGCTCTGACCAAATCCAACTGTGTGGTTTATGTCAAAGATGCTGCGATGGTTGCAGTCGGCATGGGCATGACGAGTCGTGTAGATGCGGCTCAATGTGCTCTCAAGAAAGCCAAAGAGATGGGATTGGATGTATCAGGTGCGGCTATGGCATCAGAGGCATTTTTCCCCTTTAGAGATAGTATTGATGCGGCTGCCCAAGCAGGCATAAAGGCCATCATAGAGCCTGGTGGTTCTATCCGTGATGATGAGGTCATCGCTGCAGCCAATGAGCATGGTATCTCACTCTATTTTACTTCTGTGAGACACTTTTTGCACTAAGTCTCCCTATATCATAAACCTTGATTGACATCGACTCAAGGTTTATGATATAATCCCGTTCAAAGAACCAAAATCATTTTAACGGAGAGCGTCTATGTCAAAAAGTCTATATGAAACACTAGGTATCAATGAAAGTGCCAGTACAGATGAGATCAAAAAAGCCTACAGAAAACTCGCGAGAAAATATCACCCAGATATCAACAAAGATCCCCAAGCCCAAGAAAAATTCAAAGAGATTAATGCTGCCTATGAGGTACTCAGCGACAGTG
>CAZEIN010000021.1:0-8334 GCA_964512425.1 uncultured Sulfurovum sp. | reverse complement strand
CCTCTACACGGTGCATCCTAGCTTTGGAGAGGCCAGAGTAGTCAACAGTGAGACCAACTGCCGCCCCGCATTCAAAGACAACCTCCCACGCATAGAGAATGAAACAGGACTCACACGGATCAACGGACTCTACCGTCACGGATATCTGCTGGCTCCTGCGATTGTGGAGAAGGCACTTGCGGAGGGAATTAGGAATTAGGAATTAGGAATTAGGAATTAGGAATTAGGAATTAGGAATTTTGACATATTTTATGTGTTTTGTCAAATGTAGGTGCGACCATGTCGCACGCTCCTCTAGACAACAACATGGATAGTTTTTACACAGAGAGGGTATGCATCATTCCCAAGATCGTGTGACATGGTCACACCTACAGGGCAAATGACCGCGAGAAATATACAACAAGGAGAAAAAATGATACAAGTATCCATCAACGGCAAGCCAAAACAGCTCAAAGCAAATAGCACCATCCAAGAGATGCTCGAAGCACTCGGCTATGACAATCAATGGCTAGGCGTTGCCATCAACACCACATTTATCAGCAAAACAGAGCACCGAGAAACCATCATCCAAGAGGGAGACCAGATTGACATCCTCTCCCCTATCCAAGGAGGCTAAAATGAAAACATCAACATGGAAAATCGGAGGAGAAACTCTCCACTCCAGACTCTTCATCGGCTCAGCACTCTACCCTTCTCCTGCCATCATGGAGCAGGCAATCGAAGCATCCAACGCAGAGGTAGTCACCGTCTCACTACGCAGACAAGGTACCGAGCAGGGAGCAGGAGAGCATTTCTGGGAGATTATTCGCTCACTAGGACTCAAAGTTCTACCCAACACCGCAGGCTGTCACACTGCCAAAGAGGCAATCACCATTGCACAGATGGCAAGAGAGGTGTTTGGTACCCATTGGATCAAACTAGAGGTCATCGGAGACCAATACAATCTCCAACCAGACCCCTATGAGACGGTAGAAGCTGCCAAGATACTGGTAGCAGAGGGCTTTGAAGTCTTCCCTTATACTACGGATGATCTGGTGGTTGCCAAAAAGCTCATCGATGCAGGCTGTCAAATCCTCATGCCTTGGGGAGCCCCTATCGGCTCAGGCAAAGGGCTCATCAACCCCTACAATCTCCGAGCCATCAGAGAGGCGTTCCCTGACATACCCCTCATCATCGATGCAGGGATAGGTAAGCCCTCCCATGCCATAGCAGCCATGGAGTTGGGCTATGACGGTATCCTACTCAACTCCGCAGTCGCACTGGCACAAGAGCCTGTCATGATGGCAGGGGCCTTTGCAGGAGCGGTAGAAGCAGGACGACTGGGCTATGAAGCAGGAGCCATGCAAGAGCGAGAGTTCGCCTCTCCCTCCACACCAACCGTAGGTGTACCGTTTTGGCATCAGTAGGTGCGACCATGTCGCACACTCTTCTAGGCTGCCTATCATGGATATGCTTTAGACAGAGATGAGATACATCCTATCCAAGAGCGTGTGACATGGTCACACCTACATGACCCATTTACCAAAAGACACAGCAATATAAAAAGGAACCTCATGACCTTCCCCTCATGCAATAAAACCCCTCTAGACATCTATCCAGTAGTGAATAGAACCAATAAACTCGAACCCCTCTACCAATGTGGCATCACCACTGCTCAGTTGAGAGTCAAAGACCTCGCAGGAGACGCACTAGAGCAGGAGATAATTCAAGCAATCAAAATCTCCGAGCGATACCATGTCCGCCTCTTCATCAATGACTACTGGCAACTCGCCATCAAACACCACGCATACGGCATCCACCTAGGACAAGAGGATATCCAAGAAGCAGATACACAAGCCATACTCGATGCTGGACTCAGACTGGGCATTAGTACTCATACTCCAGCAGAGATCGATATCGCTCTAGGATTTGAGCCTAGTTATCTGGCGATCGGCCCTATCTATGAACCTATCTCCAAAGAACTCACCTACCCCCCTGTGGGCATAGCAAAGCTCAAAGCATGGGCAAGTGCTGTACCCTATCCTATCATAGCTATCGGGGGAATTACTGAGGAGAATATCTCCAATGTAGTAGCCGCCAAGGCAGCCAGTGGTATCGCTATGATCTCTGGGGTATTGGATGAGGAGGGGAATATCTCCAAGGAGAGAACAAAAGTGCTTATCGAAGCATTGGCAAAGAAAACATAGGTCGGGGTGTGCCGTGACCTATGTTATGAAAGAGCCTTTGTGCGTTCATAGCAAACTTTTACTGCTTCGATGAAACTGTCTCTCACGCCACCTTTTTCTAGAGCAGCCGTACCGGCGATAGTAGTGCCGCCCGGAGAAGTGACCTTATCTTTGATAAGTGCAGGATGCTCATCTTCTAGCAATGCACCCATCCCATCCATGAGTGCTGCTACATATGCATAGCTTTTATCACGTGGCAGACCCACATTGACAGCTCCATCGCTCAGTGCCTCTGCAACAAGAGCAATCCAAGCAGGTGCAGACCCGCCGATGCCTGTAGCAATATCTAGCTGGGCTTCGCTCTCTAACCAGATAGCTTTGCCTATAGCAGAAAGGATAGTGAGTGACTCTTCTTTGAAGCTCTCATCTCCACAGACTGAGGTGACAGATTTACGCTTGAGTGCAGCAAGATTTGGCATCGCTCGGATATAGGCTTTGGCTTTAATTTTTTCTTGAATCTTGGCAAGTGGCGTGCCTGCCAGGATCGAGATTACAGCTTCCGCCTCGCCACGAGAAACCAAGTTAGCCAGCGACTGTGGCTTGACTGCCAAAATCACCACAAAGCCATCTAGAGAAGGAATCTCATCCATAAGCGTCACATTGGGATAGAGGTCTCGTAGCTCCATTTGCCTAGGCTGATATGCCTCTACTACGGTCACATCATAGTGATCCAATCCCGAGAGCATCGCTCCCCCCATATTGCCCGCACCGATGAGTAATATCTTCATGTTTTATCCTCAATATTTCGTTTCTAGAGTAGATTATACTGTAAAAATAAGGAATTAGAAATTAAGAATATTTTATTTTATACCAACATGCCATCCTGGACTTGATTCAGGATCCACGGTTTTGCTAGCCATCAGACCCCAATAAGCCATGAATTTCGTGTCAAGCACGGAATGACGAAGTTCTTTCACAGTCTCTTGTGGTGCAGGAGCGTACGCTTAGTACGTGACTAAGCCACTCCTACGAAGATATTGTGAAGCAAGCAGAAAGCTTACTTCATCGCCTCTTTTGCGTAACCCTCACCCAACTCATAGGCTTTTAGGTTAATCTCATGTACCTTGGCAGGTACTTTTGAGAGCATAGTGTCAAGCAGTGTTTGCTTATCAATCGCATCCATAAAGGTGTTGGCGATTGCCAAGGCTACGACTGATTGTGTAATCACGTTGCCTACCTCTTCTTTGGCGATAGTAATAATAGGTATCTCTACGATATTCCAAATCTTCCTGTCTTCATCTGTAGGATGAACAAGATTTGGCTCTATGACGATGATACCGCCTGGTTTGACTCCGCCCTTGAAAGACTGATAACTTACATCTGCAACCGAGAGCATAAAGTTCACTTCACCATCATTGGCATAAGGATAGTAGATCTCTTCATCATCCAACTGAATATCTACAACCGTTGGGCCCCCACGTACCTGTGAAGTATAGGTAGCTGTTTTGAGTCCAAAACCGCCTGTTTTGATCTTGGCTGCTGCAAAAATCTCACCTGCTAGAAGAACACCCTGTCCACCAACGCCTGTAAATCTCATTAATGTTCGTGCCATTGTGTCTCCTTATATCTTTTTCTCAAAGTCATCTTGGGTAATTTTCCCTCTCTGACCTTGATGTGCTTTTTGAATCTCTGCATACATATCACAGTACTCATTGGCCTTCTCGTTTTGGTGAAGGATACCTGTTGGCAAGAGATTCAATCTCTCCTCTTCACTCATCTTGTCATACTTGGCTTTGGAGACAGTGATACTGTCAATCCAGCTTAGGTTGTCCATCGCTGAAACCATTTTGTTCTTTCTACCCAAGTTAATGTGACAGTTAGAGAGTGCTTCGACAAAGCTGAAGCCTTTGTGTTCAAATGCTTTGACCATAATTTTCTCTAACTTTTTAGGATCAGTGATCTTCTCTCTGGCTACAAATGAAGCACCTGCCGCAATAGCAAGATTAGAAGCATTGAATGTTGGGTCAATGTTTCCTGCTTTTTGTGTCACCGTCCACATACCTTGTGGGGTGGTTGGACTGGTCTGAGAGTTGGTCAAACCATAGATAAAGTTGTTGATCAAAATGAGTGTAAGATCAATATTTCTTCTACATCCGTGAATCGTATGGTTACCGCCGATTGCGAGTGCATCACCATCTCCTGCGACACAGACTACATGCTTGTCTGGATTGGCAAGCTTGATACCTGTAGCATAGGCAATGGTTCTACCATGTGTGGTATGTACTGTGTTGAAATCTACATACGAAGAGAATCTACCAGAACAGCCGATACCTGATACGACACAGACATCATCTTGCTTCCAGCCTACCTTCTCAATCGCTCTTACAAATGCTTTGAGGATAACGCCATCCCCACATCCCCAACACCATAGTGTTGGCATCTTTTCCGTTCTTAGGTATTGATCATAATTGAATGCCATTTTAGAATACCTCCTTGACTTTATTGACGATTTCGTATGGAGATATCGCTCTACCATTTACCTTGTATAGTCCCTCAAGATCCAATCTGCTAGATGCTCTCTGGATCTCCTCGGTGTATTGCCCGATATTGAGCTCTACTATGAGAACATTTTTGATTTTGTCCGTATACTCTTTGATCTTCTCAGATGGGCTTGGCCACATGGTGATAGGTCTAAAGAGTCCTGCTTTTACGCCATCGGCTCTGAGGTGCCTAATCGCCTCCTTGGCTGCGAGTGATACGGAACCGTATGCAATAATGAGCACATCAGCATCATCAAGCATAAACTCTTCATAAGACTCAATCTCATCTTTATGTGCTTCTACTTTGTCCTCTAATCTCTGGATGAGTTTTCTACAGGTTTCGATCTTCTCTGTTGGGAAACCATTTTTATCATGGTGAAGACCTGTAAAGTGGTATCTGTATCCCCCAAACATAGGATTGAGTACTGCTGGATCCGTCGGTCCACACTCATATGGATGATACTCCTCTGCTGGGCCATCAAAGGTTTTTCTAGGTACGATACCCGCCTTTACGGCTTCTGCCGTAGGGATATCTGCTTTGCCATGCATATGACCAATCGTCTCATCCAATAGGACAATGACTGGTTGCATAAATCTATCAGCGATATTAAATGCTCTCACTGTCTCTGTATAGCACTCTGCCAAGCTTCCTGCACACAATGTAATCGATTTATAGTCACCATGTGAGGGGTTTTTGGCTTGGAGGATATCCCCTTGGGATACACGTGTTGGCAGCCCTGTAGAGGGACCGCCTCTCATGACGTTGACACAGACCAAAGGTACTTCTGCCATCTGGGCGAGACCTAAGTTCTCAGCCTTGAGACTCATACCAGGACCCGAAGTTGCTGTCAATGCTCTCACACCACTCATGGCTGCACCGATGACAGAACAGATACCTGCAATCTCATCTTCCATTTGGATGGATGCACCGCCTACTTTTGGCATCAAATCAGACATTTCATGCATGATTTCACTTGATGGTGTCAGTGGATATCCGCCGTAAAATCTACATCCAGCATCAGCAGCTGCTCTTGCTGAAAGCTCATTGCCGTTAGATATTATTTCTCTAGTTTCCATTCATCCTCTCCTTAATAACCCGCAGGCATTCTGTATTTGTTATTTTTGATTGCCTCGGCTCTCTCTTTTGAATCCCCATTGAGTTTTGCGAACTTAAACTCTTTTCTGCCTGCTACAAATATTGCAAAATCAGGACAAATAAGCTCACACTCATTACATCCTATACACGCATCTGGAACTGCTACGCTAATCATCGCACCCAGTGTAGAGGTAGGTTCTGCTACCATAGCCAATACGCCCGCAGGGCATACATCAACACACTTATCACACGCTTTGCATAGGGTTGTGTTTACCCATACAGGCGTATTTTCTGGAGCTGTCATTACTGCCATCTTCTTCCCTTTAATTTTTTAAATAGTAAGTGAGATTTCGTCACTAAAGTAGGGTATCTTAGTTTAGGTAATGGTGCTGTTAAAGCAAGAAGAGAAAAGCAGAGAAAACACTACATTGTTACTATTTGAAGCATAAATTCTGACTTTTTCATCAATTAAATTCATGCTTTTTATAAGTCAAATTATCAGTTAGACTGCAAGCTTCCGATTCCTTGCTGCAAAAAGTGTGAGAATAAGTAACCCTACAATACTATAGTAGACCCATAATGGAATAGGGACAGGATCTCCAGCTGCATAGGAGTGCAATCCAGAAAGATAATAATTGACACCAAAGTAGGTCATCAATACCGTAGAGTACGCCCAAGTAGCAGCCACGTTATAGACAAAATTTGACTTGAGTGCAGGGATAAACCGCAAATGGAGTACTGTTGCATAGATGAGGATGGTCACTGCGGCCCAGGTCTCCTTGGGATCCCAGCCCCAGTAGCGTCCCCAGCTCTCATTGGCCCAGACACCGCCGAGAAAGTTTCCTACCGTCATCAGTATCAAGCCAATAATCAATCCCATCTCGGAGAGATTGCTGAGCTCCTTGATAGAGCGGTCGATATTGTCTGTGCCCTGCTTACCGCGCATGATATAGAGCAACAGCACCAACAGCGAAAGCATAGAACCAAGCCCCAAGAATCCATCCCCGGCAATGATCGTTGCCACATGAATCATCAGCCAGTAGGATTTGAGTACAGGCACGAGATTGGTAATCTCTGGATTGATAAAACTCATATGTGCCACACCCATCGTAATCCCTGCCAATATCGCAGTACCCGCCAATGCAAAGGGGGAGTTTTTTGCCAATATCACACCTGCTAATACTGTAGAGGCGGCAATAAACACAATAGACTCATAGGAGTTTGACCAAGGGGCATGGTCGGCAATATACCAGCGTATCCCCAAACCCACCACGTGAATCATAAAACCTAGTAACAACACAACCCATGAGAGCTTCATAATCATTTTGAGTGAGAATGCAGGTTTGACTACATTGATAAAGGCAAAAATCAACAGCATCAATCCCAAAAGTAGATAGAGCGGCACGAGTTTGCTAAAAAGTCCCAGTTTGTTATACTGTATCTCCATACTGATACGATCCTCACTCGGCATGACTGCTGCACCATACTTTTTTTGGTAGATACGGATACCCTTGAGTGCCATTGCTGCATTGTCCCAGTTACCTGTTTTTGCTCCCTCTCCTACCATTTGAAAGTAAGCTGAAATACTGAGCTTAACCATATCTGCCTCTTTTTTAGGCAATGCTTTAAATGCTTCCATAGGTGCAAGCCATTTGTTGTTGGCATCATGAGGAATCGGATAGATACGCAAAAGCGAAGCCTGATACGCCATGTAGGCTACATTGACACGCTCATCTACCTTGATGAGCTCCTTGTCATATTTGCTCTGCTCTAGTGGTTTTTTACGACTGGCATTGCTAATCTCTTGGTAGAGTTTGTAGTTCTCATCTTTGGCAGAGAAAAAATCTGAGAATTTTGCAAATTTTGTCGTCTCTGGCAGACCTAGTTTGACTGCGATTTTGGGGTGCCCGATCTTGACCATAGGGATAGACTGATACAAAGAGGGCTCCATCACCATACCTAGTAGCATCTGAGAGGGCTCCAATCCATAGAGTGTGCTTTTGCCTGTAATCTTGGCGATAACCTCATGTGCAACTGTATCAATCGGTTTCATCCGACCCTGGTAATCCTGTACGGGAAGTTTTCCAAACACCTCCGCATGAGGAAGGGCATAGGCCCTCATATGCGCAAGCTTACTCTCTGAGATTTCTGGAGATGCAGCGTAGGAAAGCTGTGGTACCATACTGCCTATCACTAATATAGCTGTTACCATTGCAGTACCCTGCAGTTTGCGGGCACCCTTGAGAAGTTTTTGGAATCTTCCTTTGGAGATAAAGAGGCTCCAAATCATACCCAGAGATAAAAGTAAATAGCCTATATATGTAGGCAAAGTACCAGGATCATGATTCACAGAGAGAACTGTACCCTTCTCGTCCTGATCATAGGAGGATTGGAAAAATCGGTAGTTTCGATGGTTGAGAATATGGTTCATATAAATCCTATAAGGCTGCTCTATCCCCTGTTCTTTGTCTATGAGTACCACTTCGCTCGCATAGGAAGCGGGGGTCATAGAGCCTGGATATCGCTCTAGTTG
>CAZEIN010000020.1:0-4520 GCA_964512425.1 uncultured Sulfurovum sp. | reverse complement strand
GGATCCCGAATCAAGTTCAGGATGACATGTTGGCATATTATCAGGTTCTTTCACAGTCTCGGGAGATATAGAACGAGAAAAAACCACACAATCATTTCTATATTCTCTTCCCAGCCTTAGCATAAACAGCCATATCATCTCTCTTTCCCACAGCTACAACCTCAACAGTGATAATCTCTTCCAAGATGGTATAGACGATACGTACCCTCTTTTTATCTACATACATTTTTCTGGCATCCACTTAGGTTATACCCTGCTTTATTGCCAAGCAGTGCACCAAGCTCAGGAGAGGTTTGGAGTTTTTTAAACCCAAATTATGCAATAGAATTGCCAATGATCTGTGGGAGATTGGTAATCTCTATTGCATAGTTTGGGTTAAACTGCTTGTAAACAAGCATCTTTTGTGTAGTTGAAAGCTTAGAGAGGTCTTTTCTAAGCTCTTTTCTTATAGAGAGTTTATAACGCATCGTAAGCGATTCCCTCTTCTGCAAGTAGATCTTCAAATGCTATAGTCTCAGACTCTTTTCTCTCCTCTACTATCTTGGCTATCTCCATATGTTCCATGAGCTCATATGCTTCTTTTAGCCGTTCATACTCTTCTATATTGATAATAACAGCTTCAAGTTTATTATTTTTTGAAATAGCTACTTTTTCTTTGGCATGCTTGACTATGCTATTCAACGTAGCAGATACATTCCTAGCCAAGTCTGTTGCTGAGATAATTTCACTTCTTGTATAGGCAACCATCGTTTATCCTTATAATTATATGTTTAATACTATGTATGATACTATGTTAAGTTATTTTTGTCAAGAACCTATATTTTCTATGAAGATTTTAGCAAGATAATCAAGCAGAAAGTAAAGATCTTTCAAAACATCATATTTTTTCCTAGTCCCATATCGGGAGAGACTGCGAAAGTCGTTGGGCAACTTTAGTCCCGACTGTTATTGTGCCATAAGTGGCATTATTTTTTTTGCTTTATTGCTCCCAAATGAAGAACTTCGTCATTCCATCCTTGACACGGAATCCATGGCTTATTTGGGAGCAAAACCGTGGATCCTGAATCGAGTTCAGGATGACATATTGGGATAGTGTCAGGCCCTTTCGTGGTCTCTCTGATATGCCTCAAGGAAGGGCTAGTATATATTTCTATGCATCCCAATCAAGGCCCCAAAATCCCCACTGTCGGCCATCTTGAGCGCTTGTATGTATTTGTCCCGTTGTGTGTTTTCGCTTGAGAGCAAGTCCTCTTGCCATTTGACGGGCATGGAACCATGTTGTCTGAGATAAATATTTGCCAGCATCCTGCTCCATCTGCCATTGCCATTTAGAAATGGGTGTATCTGTACAGCTCTATGGTGCAATCGTGCGGCGATTTCGTATCGATCAAAAGTCTTATGCTTATCCCAAAAAGCTATATCGTCTACCAGTTCTCTAAGCGCGGTTGGCACTTGATAAGCTTTTATGCCAATCGACAGTTCAACCTTTCTAAAATTACCTGCCCAATCCCAAACATTGCCAAACATATCATAGTGAAGTCGTTGCATCCATTCATAATCGAATGGAGCCAATGCTTTTGATGGTGGGGCGGAGAGATATTTGAGTGTTGCAAGAGCAATGTTGTTTGCTTCATAAACATATATCTCCTTTAGGGAGTATGCTTTGTCGTTTGGCAACTTTAGTCCCGACACATCATCGAGTGGCGTGGCATCATCTATCGGCTTTGTGCGATCTGCCATCTATGCTACCCAAAGGGTTTTTTTGTACTCACCCTCTAAAAACGCTTTTTCGTACATAGAGATGATGTTGTTGACACTGTCGCTGTCCAATCCCTGCATCTCCAATGCCGATGTGCTTTGCACCAATGAGGCCATAAAGATAGCTTTGTTTTTTGCTCTTCGTTTTTTGAGCTCTTCCAGCGCCACTATCTCATTGCCCGCAAAATCAAGCCCCAAAAAGTTGATAATCTTCTCGATCGTACTTAGCTTTACATCTTCATTGGCCACTACACGATTGAGTGTTCTGATACTTATGTTGCTGAGTTTTGCAAGGTTTTCTATGGTGATATTCAATTGCTCTTTTCTGGTAATGATTTTTTGTATCAATTCTAATCGTTTCATGACAACTCCTTATTGCCATTGTGCCATAAGTGGCATTATTATTTGCTTTATCCCAAATTTCGAAATAGAAATTCATGACTGTGCACTATCATCGCATTCCATACTCAGAAGGGACTATGATAAACTTCGTCATTCTGTGCTTGACACGGAATCCATGGTCTGTTTGGGTCTGATGACTAGCCAAATCGTGGATCCAAAATCAAGTTCAGGATGACAGAGAAATCATCATTCCGTGTGACTCCAAACCTATACTATCACCCCATCCAATGCCCCTCTAGAGGTTTTAGTGATCCTGACATCAACAATTTTGCCCAACAGCTCCTCACTGCCCTCTACAAATACCAATTTGCCATCATCGCTGCGCCCTGCGATACGTCCATTTGGTTTCAACTCATCGAAATAGACCTCATGCACAGTATCTTGTTGTGCCTCCATGATCTCATCGAGTATCTCAGTATGACGTGTCTGCAATCTGCTCAATCTCTCAGAGGCGATTTGAGGGTCAACCTGTGCTTCATAGAGGGCTGCTTCGGTCATAGGTCTAGGAGAGTATTTGAAAGAGAAAAGCTGCTCGAAACGTACCTGCTCCAACACCGCCATGGTATCCTCAAAATCTGCATCACTCTCAGCAGGGAATGCTACTATGATATCCGTAGAGATCGTAGCTTCTGGGCAGAGTCTACGAATCTTGTCACAACGATTGAGAAAGTTCTCTTGGGTATATCCTCGCTTCATCGCTTTGAGTAGTCTCGTCGATCCGCTCTGCAAGGGGACATGAATCTGTTTGCATATCTTGGGGTTGGAGGCAAACTCTTCCAAAAAAGCATCATCCATGTGTAGCGGATGCGGAGAGGTAAATCGGATACGCTCCAACCCCTCTATCTCTGAGACCTTCTGCAACAATCCTGTAAAGTCAATCTGCTCTTCATCGCTCCCAAAGCGTCTACCATAATGATTGACATTTTGACCCAGTAGCATCACCTCTTTGGCTCCCGAGGCAACCGCTTTGCGAATCTCTTGGAGTATGAGATCACTGGGTATGGATATCTCCTCTCCCCTAGTAGCCGGCACGATACAAAAGGTACAGCCCTTGTCGCACCCTATAGAGATATTGATCATCGCCTTAAAGGGGTTGCTACGATACTCGCCAAAGGCATAGGTACTCTCATCATAGTCTGTACTCACCTCTATAGCATGCTTGATATCTACTACTTCTGTGATTTTGGAGACATTTCTGGCACCTAGTACAAAATCCACTGAAGGGGCACGCTTGATAACCTCTGCACCTAGGTGACTAGCAGTACATCCACATACTCCAATTTTGGCTTCGGGTTTTTTCTTTTTATTAAATACTCCGATCTCTGAAAAGAGTTTGGCCACAGGTTTCTCACGCACAGAGCAGGTATTGATGAGTATGAGGTCAGCTTCAGCGAGATCTTGAGTGAGCGTATAGGGCTCTTTTCTATTTAGCTCTGCAATCATGTGCTCACTATCGCGTACATTCATAGCACAGCCAAGCGTCTCTATAAAAAGTTTTTTGGGTGTTGGCATAAGTGTATGGTAATTATTTGACGATATGTACTTCGTAGGTAAACTCACCCTCTACTAAACCATATTTAATCTCTCTCATATATACACTATATTCTCTCTCATCAAAATACTCTATGAGTGCCATGATGTCCTTGTGTGTATTCTCTTTGTCAAAATAAAATATAGATTTATCTGAAAGTTGCTCTTCTATTTTGCTTAGTTCAATTGTTTTTGGCTTGGCCTTGAGTGTTGTTCTTGCTAATTTTAATTTCATAGTATCTATTCCTCGACAAAATCATTGTCTTCAATTTAATTAATGTGATTCTACTTTATTTTGTGTAAAGGTATGATTAGATACAATCATCTTCTCAAAAGAAAAGAAAAATCCACACAAAGTGTTACTGTTACGTCTATTTTGCCACTTGTGTGAAACAAAAGGAATACCCATGGAAAAAATACTAGATATTATTGAAGCAATTGCACATGAAAAAAATATCTCCAAAGAAAGTGCTGTAGATGCCTTCAAGGATGCAGCAGTCATGACTGCCAAGAGACTCACTACTAGAGAGAGTTCTTTTGAAGTCACTATCAATGATGATACCAAAACCTATACCATCCATCGTGTCATCACTATCGTCAAAGACAATGACGAAAGGCTCGAAGAAGAAGCAGACAGCTATATGACGCTCTCTGAAGCACAAGAGTATGGTAGTGATATAGAGATAGGTGATCAAATTCGTAGCGAAATGGTCTTAGAAGATTATGGTCGTACAGCTGCAGCCAATCTCTTTAGGGAGTTAGAGTATCATATCCAAAGACGCATCGAACAAGACCTCTTTGAAAAATATAAATCCAAAGTAGGCACTGTC
>CAZEIN010000019.1:0-5309 GCA_964512425.1 uncultured Sulfurovum sp. | reverse complement strand
ATATGAGGCAGAGACCATCACCAAATGGCTCAAGGTATTTCTGAGACGTTTTTTCACCCAACAGTTCAAACGCTCCTGCATCCCCGATGGCCCCAAAGTCGGTACCATCTCCCTAAGCCCTAGGGCAGATTGGCGGATGGCGAGTGATGCGGATTTTGAGGCGTGGATCAAAACACTCTCTTGACTACCGTACCGAAACACGGTACAATACAATCAAAAAGGAGTCTCTATGCTCTCTGTCAATCAATTCCGAGCCAATCTCAAAAAGTATGTTGATCAAGCCATAGACAACCATGAACCATTGGAAGTAAGTCGCAAAAATGGAGAAGCTTTTGTGGTCATATCACAGGAGGACTATAGGCGAGAACGAGAGACACTCTATGTACTCAACAACGGCTCACTCATGGGACAGATACAAGAATCCATACAGACCTACGGCAGTGGCAAAGGATACACCCCAACCGATACAGAGCTGGGGCTGGATTAGTGCGATCGATTGTATTTGAGGGGAATACATGGCAAATCTATGAGGCACTCCGCCAAAAAGACAAAGCCATGCATAAAAATCTCGTCAAAATCCTCAAGCAACTCCAACGAGATGATCCTACCCAAGGCTACGGATACCCCGAGCCACTCAGGCACAATCTCTCTGGACTCTGGTCACGCAGGATCACACAAAAGGATAGACTGATTTATACTTTTTCTGAAACATCTATCCATATATTTGCTATTGGCGGACATTATGGAGATAAGTAGAGATAGGGTATAATCACCCATTACAACCCAAGGAAACAGTATGGCAACCATTACATTTAGTGCATTTTCATTTCTCAAAAAACAGTTGAATGACAAAGGAATCGCATGTTCAACTTCACCTTTGGAGATCACTGAGGGCATCACGCTCTCAACGCTATTGACTCAAGTGGGACTAGGGGATAGTGACGTAGAAGCCATCTTTGTCAACCATCGCATCATGCCTAAAACCACCACGCTCAAAGAAGGTGACAAAATTGCACTGGTGCCCCCAGGAGGCATACCAGGGCATGTAGCTGCCTATGTCGGTAGAAATAACCGATAGAGATGCAGCGGTTTCTGCCTCTGCTGGGGCTACTCGTCATCGTGGGGTATGCCCTCTATAATGCCAAACTCAAATCACCATCTACTATAGAGAAAAAGCCCACTAATAGCTATACCAAACATACTCAGATACACCATGACATACATGCCAAAGAGGAGCTCTCGCAGCTCTATAGTGATGCCTATACTCTATCCTATATTGTCCAAGTCATTCATCACGGTTCTGAACAATTGGCATTTAAAAAAGATGAAGTGATGGAGGGCGGCTATGCAGCCAAAGAGGATGCAGAAGCAATCGCCTGCTATGTGATGAGTCTCGCAGGGAGCCCCTGTCCACAATCCTATCCACCAGAAGCAGTCGGCTACTATACCAGCATCTGTGGTGGCTGTCATGGCAATGATGGCAGAGGGTTGAATGGCACTTATCCTGATCTCACACGCAAGCCACTATGGGGCATCAAGAAAAAAGAAGATTTTTTGAGAAGCAAAGTAGCACATGAATCATAGATACTCGCTCTCTCAAAAATTTTAGAGAGCTTTGAGCAACAAAGTAGTAAAATGATTTCACTAATAGGGTCAATCCCAAAAGACACTATTGGAATATAGGAGTTCGGTATGATACTTGACTCCCACACCTAACGGAGCACAGAAATGACACTTACGATTAAAGCATTTTTTTTCAATGCCAGAACAGACTATCTTCCCTATTACAAAAACTTTAGCCTAGAGGTTCAGGAGGGATTGGCAATCCAAGAGATCCTACCAATGATTCAAGCACAAAATAGTAATTTTTCTTTTCCTATAGAGCGATGCTATTTTCGAGTCAATAGACTCGTTCTCGATGGTACACAGAGCATCAAAGAAATCACCAATAGATTAGGTACAGCGTTACAGATCGACCCTGTCTCTGCATACCGCTCCATGCATGGGCTGGTCATCAATGATGATGATTTTGAGCAAAGCTTTGCGCTGCTGGCACCCTATGCTAGCGATGAGGATAGAGCGTATTATGAGACGCTGTATCCCCTCCATTATGCTTCAGAAACATTTGGCTATAACAATCAGTATATCGGTGATGCGATTCTGCTACTCGCTAGCAAGATGATTGAGTCAGGCAATAGCCACAAGGCAGAGATTTTAGATGCAATCGCAACACATCATGAGGGGCTCTGGGAGTGTGAATATGAAAACAATCTCTTCCGGAGTGAGGAGCATAGTCATGCCATTGCCAAACTCAGAGAGATGGCAAAAGGAGCACCAGATGACTATAAACTCTTTTTTGCTAGAAAGTATAAATCCACAGAGATCGATACGATAGAGGGTAGAAATGTTGCCTTCTACGCAGGTGCTGATGAGATGTCTCAAAGCATCTTAGAGAGTACCCTAGAGCAGATAGAGAGCAAAGGAGCCAAAGCAGTACGCTTTGATATGTTCTGTAAATTGGTAGGACAAACCATCATCAAAACCAATCCTAAAATGGCATACCTCAAAATGGGTACGATGCTACTAGATGCATTTGATAATGGTGCTGATCTACTCATTGTCTCTAGCGAAGAGGACACAGAGCTTCTCAAAAAATCGATTGGTTATTGCGAAAAAGTCACCCAGAGAGAGATCAAGCTCGATATCATGCCTAGAGGAAAACTCATGGGGATGAGCGGAAAATCTGTCGCATAACTATTGCCGCACCAACTAAATACCTATACCACACTCCTCTCTATATCCCGAGAGAGCATCGTGGTCATCTCATAGCTAATGGTGTCGAACTGTTTGGCTGCAACTTGTGCGTCTGCCATGATGCAGAGCTCCTCTTTGTCTGATTCTAGAGAGATAAAATCCATCGAAACCCGACCTAGTACAGGGAGTCCCTCAGTAGTCATATAGGGATGGGTATGGTCACCTCGTATCCAGCCATCACCATAGCCTAGATCATAGGTAGAGATAGTCATATCTCTGCTGGCAGTAAAGTCTCCCCCATACCCTACGCGTTGCCCTTTTTTGAGCGCTCTTGTGGAGGCTCGTTTTGCCCAGAGTGAGAGTACAGGCTTGAGTGGCACATCATCATAGAGAGCGGGAAGCTCATTGTGACCATAGATAGCAATCCCCACCCTAGCGATATCCTCATCGAAGTGCTTGCTACGCAAAATCGCTGCAGAGTTATGACTATGGAAGCGCACCTCTGTAAACCCTGCTTTGCGTGTGACATGTTTGACGTGTACAAAGTTTTTCTGTTGCCAGTAGCGTTCACTACTGAGTACATCTGCACTCTTGTTATGTGTCATGACACCTATCAACCTAAGCCCTTTGGCTCGGATCAAGGCGAGTGCCTCTGGAAGCATATCCATACTCACACCATTGCGGTGCATGCCTGTGTCTACTTTGAGCTCTATCTGGGCATGATTGTCCATAGAGACTAGCTGCTCCATATCTGTCACCGCAAAAGAGAGCTTCTCGTCCTCTTGAGGTGTGCCGTTGAGCACGAGGATATGGTCGAAATAGTCTCTGATTCTCATAGCCTCTTGGGTGGTGATGACTACGGCTTGGGTGATGCCAAACTCCTGCGAGAGTCCTGCCATGATCTCTAGTCCATGTCCATAAGCATTGTCTTTGAGTACGACTGCTACCTTGTCTACTGAGCCCGTCTTTAGCACAATTTGGTTAAGATTGTGAAAGAAATTTTCTTTATTGATTTTAATCGTTGCCATAAAGTATTATAGTCAAAAATTAGAAATTAGAAATTAGAAATTAGAAATTTGTGTGGGTTCAAGGAGAAATAATGCGAAGAATGCCTGCCGAGTGGGAGCGTCAACGCTGTGTGCTGCTCAGTTTTCCTCATGAGGAGACCGATTGGGCAGAGAGTCTCGATGCAGCATTGACCCCTTTTGTTCGCATCGCCCAAGCGATTGCCTATGCGCAGCCAGTCTATATCCTCTGTCGTGACCCAGAGGCAATCAGTAGCCATTTTTGCTCCAAGAACAATATGAGCTTTGTCGAGATCCCTACCAATGATACTTGGATACGAGACTACGGGTATATCAGCATCCAAGAGGAGGGAGAAGCCAAGCTGCTGGACTTTACCTTTGATGGCTGGGGAGGCAAGTTTGAGGCAACACTTGACAACAGTGTCAATCAACAGCTACACCGCAAAGGTTATATGGGGATTACCCCTCTGGAGAGTATCGATTTTGTCCTGGAGGGAGGCGCTATAGAGAGTGATGGGGCTGGGACGATACTGACCACCTCTGCCTGTCTCTGTAACCCCAATCGCAACGGAGGGTTGACAAAAACAGAGCTAGAATCCAAGCTCAAGCAGACACTAGGAACCCAGAGAATCCTCTGGCTAGACCACGGATATCTGGCTGGTGATGATACCGATAGCCATATTGATACGCTGGCACGTTTTGTCAACTCAGCAACTATTGTCTATGTCAAGTGTGATGACAAAGCAGATATACACTACGAAGCACTCACAAAGATGGAAGCACAGCTCCAGACATTTAAAACAACCAAGGGAGAGCCCTACAAACTCATCCCCCTACCCATGCCTGAAGCCAAAGTAGATAAAGCAGGCAACCGTCTACCTGCCACCTATGCCAACTTGCTCACCACCAATGATGCACTACTCTATCCTACTTATGGAGACAAAAGTGACAAAAAGGCAGGAGAGATATTGAGAGGACTATTCCCAGATAGGGAAATCATCCCCGTCAACTGCCTCAAGCTCATAGAGCAGGGAGGAAGCCTACACTGCTCTACGATGCAGGTGGGTTATTGACCTACACCTAGGTTTTGTGTCCAATAATATTTATAAAATGAACCGTCATCATATACCAGTGCCATACCCACCTCTTTATAGCCTGCATACATAAGGTTTTTGCAATGTCCAGGACTCTTTAGCCATGCATCAACTGCTTCTTGGGAATCATCCCAGTCTGTGCCTACTGCGATATTCTCACCTGCATCAAATACATAAGCATTATTTGCTATTCTCTCATCTATGGTACTGCCTCTACCTAAATGATGTTTTTGGGCTGTCCAGTCCGAAGTGGTACCAGAGCCAGTATGAGATACTCTGCTTACTGCTGTATGCTTATCACTCACACCATGATTCCATGCTGCCAGATCTGCACTATGTTCAGCAGATGCCGCGTAGAGAGCATTATTCCACTCAAGTGAATCTACTGCAGGCATCATATCATCACCTGTATAATCAACAATATACTGATTCTCTG
>CAZEIN010000018.1:0-10388 GCA_964512425.1 uncultured Sulfurovum sp. | reverse complement strand
TTTAACCACTCACTCTCTTGTCTACTTCGACAAGGTCTCTGTGTTTGTGGACGCGTATTATAGCGGCAAAGTTTGGGTTTGTCAAGGGTTTTTTGAAGAAAATGCAAAAAATGTGAAAATTTGTGAAAATTCATTGTTTTGCTTACTATATATATGGGGATTGGTAACGCCATGCAAATAAAAGAATATTTGTATGACTTGAGGTAGATAGTGATGTGACCCATTAGGGTCACATCTGAAGAGAAGAGACTTAGATTTCTTCTGCTTTTTGAACATCATACAATATATCATCCATAGGGTGACGATACATAGGCATAGCAAGGCGCTTCTCGTCAAGCACATGGCCAATAAACCCAATCGAACGCCCGACAATAAAGAAGGCGTTCAGCGTACCACTTGCGATAAACTCATTAATCTCTTCCTCATCATAACCTAATGCTCTCCACATATCCACCATGAGGATACCAATAGTGCCATCCACATTGAGAATCAAGTTCTCTTTTTTAGATGTAGTCAATGCTTCAACTGTTTTCGCATAATCAAGCAGTGGGGTTGCAGGGAAGTGATCAGCAGCAAAATTCATCAAACCTGTTACTCTAAGATCAGGGTTCTTTAGTGATTTGATTCTATGACCGATTCCTGGAATTGGTATACCTTTCTTCTTCATATGACCCAAGAACTCTTTGGGTGAAAGATTGTTATCATCAGCATACTTGAAATGCTCTGCGGCACCATCAATCGCACCACCAAATCTCGGTCCTATAGTGAGGAGACCCGTAACGAGTGCCTCAACCACTGATTTTCCTGCTCTGGCTGTGACTTTTGCATTATGCGCACCTGATACCGCTGGACCATGATCTGCTACAGTTTTGATCACTGTTTCGATAAACTCTGTTGCCCATTTTGGATACTGTTTTTTGAACCATAGAAGCGAGATAACATCACCTATGCCTTTACCAGTATCAGGGGTAGCTACCGAAGAGATAGGGAAGCCTGCATACGTTGCTTCTTCTCCTCTATCATCAGAGATAGTACAGATAAACTGCTTGGATCTTCTGGTCTTTGGTACAACATTCATCGCTGGCTCAGCAACTGCTGGGATATTGAGAGATTCATACACTTCTCTAATCTTAGCGGGGAGATCATTGAATGAATCAGGTACATGCATACCTGCTTCTGCCATGGCTTTGTTTTTGGCTTCTGCTGTCTCTCTGTCATCATTGGCCGAAGCACCTGCATGACCAAACTGTACACCAGAGTCATAATGCTTGGCAATCGTACCGATACACCATGCAATGATTGGCTTTTTAAGCTTACCTGCCTTAATCGCTTCGATAACTTTGTACTCTTCTGATCCACCTACTTCACCCAAGAGAATCATATACTTAACATCTGGATTGTTCTCAAGTCTAAGAAGGTTATCAATAAAGACAGAACCAACAAATCTGTCACCACCAATGGCAACACCCTCAGCGATACCATCAGCATTGAGTGCAATGATATTACACACTTCATTGAAGAGTCCACCAGATCTGGTCACAAGACCACAACTGCCTGCACGGTGAAGCTTGGAGTTCACGATATTTTCTATCGTACCACCTACGTTGGCAATCTTGAATGCACCTGGGCTCATACCACCTACAGTAGCAGGACCAATAACGGTAACATTTTTCTCTCTGGCATAGGCATTCATCCCACGAGCCAATCGCTCTGGAATACCCTCAGCAGTAATCATCATCACTCTAAAACCACCAAGATTCAGTGCCTCCATCGTGACATCATAAGCTGTTCTGAAAGATGCAAAATTTAGCAATACATCTGCTTGTGGCTGTGCTGCTTGTGCTTCTGCTGTAGTTTTGTAGAGAGGAATCATTACCTCATCGCCACCCCAGAAGAATTTTTCAAATTTATTGTTACTCGTTGGTGCAACGATACCTGCTACAGATGGGGTCTCTCTCTTGATTGTATAATCATAATCAAGCATTCTCTGGATCGCATTTTTGTTATTGTTCCAAAAAATTGCCTGTGTGTCTTTTGTAAATAATTGTGCCATTTTTTTCTCCCTACTTCTCTAATGCCATTCTGACAATATCAGTCATATGCGTCTCTGGTCCATAGACTTCAATATAAATGCCTAATCTATCAGTGGCTTCTCGGATATCCTTGAGGCCTTTCTCATAGTTTGGTCCACCTCGACGGACATAAACACTTACGCCTATCTCTTTCATTTTATCCGCATACTCTTCAAATGCTTGAATAATGCCAGTAAATGTCTTGGCGACATCAGTAAAGTTAGCAATTGCACCGCCAATAATGAGCACCTTGCCTCTACCACTAGGGTCTTTTTCTCGTGTCATGAGATCGAGAAGTGTTTCTGCATAGAATTTGGTTTCACCTGTAGTGGGACCACCTGAGTACTCACCATAATTGGCAAGATCTTCAATACCTGCAAGGTCAGCAATCGTATCTGCATAAACCACAGAAGCTCCACCACCTGCAACCATCGTCCAGATACGTGCTTCTGGCTTAAGAATAGTAAGCTTGAGTGATGCACCTGTTTTGGCATCTGCCTCTTCGACTGCGAGAACTTCGGGAGACTTCTCTTCCATACCAAAACCTGTAGGGAATGCAACATCACCCCACTCTTCTACCATCATAAATCCTGCGGTATCATCAAGCTTGGCAACCATATCAAGAAGCTCGATTTTATTGCCCTGCATTACAAATGGATTGATCTCAAGATAAGCAAAATTAAGCTCTCTATAGGCTCTAAAGAAACCAATAGCAAACTCAGCAAATGCTGCCTTGTCTTTGTCTGCAACATCTGCAGGGATATTTGCTTTGATTCGCTCCGCAATCTCCTCTTCGGTATCTGTGATAGTAAAGGCAACTTCAGTTACTTTTTCATCCCAGCCCTCTTCGACTTCCATGCCACCCTCTGCTGACATATAGAGCATATCATCATCACCTACACATGTCGCAGAGATATAGTACTCCTCCTCTTGGGTATGTGGAGTAAACGGCTCTACGATAAAGTGTGTAAGCATGTCTACTTTGGGCTCGCCTGTAGGTGTATCGCCATCAAACGAGAAAGAGACACTCTGCTTGGAGCTAGATTTCTCATCGATCCAACTGACTGCTGTCGCCAAAGAGACATCGCCTGGCTTGGCATCTCTGAAAAGAACAAGATCGTTCTTACCCCTTTTCCCAAATAGCATATCTGGTTTTGCTACCAGTGTTTTCTCTTTTAGCCAGCTGTATGACTTTGCAGCCTCATCCAACTCTGATCCATTTTGAACCATTACGGTTTCATAAGCATAAGAAAAGTTTGGAAAATACTTATCCCAATGCTTTGCCAATATTGACTTTGCGTCATATTCTCTAATCGCCTTTTGAGCCATTAAGCACTCCTTGATTTTTTTAGGTAACTAATATCATAACATGTGGATAATTTAACTTTACTTGTCAGGGAAATATTGTGGATTTATTTTATATTTGTGTATTTTAGAAACACTTATCAATTCCATAGAACTTCATCTGCTCCAGACGCTTGCCAGCTATCTCTTCTATGCAGTTTTTTCCATTTGATTTTAGTTTTAAAGCTCGATTATATGGTCTATAAACAGGTGAGAAAACAGAGAAATACTCATTTCCTACAGTTCGATAGATAGGTTGATTCAATAGGATTGATAATGTGCTCAGCATGAGAAATATGGTAACAATCTTGAATACCCACCGATAGCTACGCTGGAATCTCCTCATGCGTACACGTAGACTGCTATAGTACCCCTGAATCATCAGCATAGAACCCAACATCATATAGGGGCTAAAATCCACAATACTAATCCTATATCGCAATGACATCAACAAGGAAATCACTAAAGAGAAAAAAGAGAGATACCAAATCATACCCCTCTCTCCTCGCAACAAAATTCTATAGAGCGTATAAAATAGATAAATAAATATAAGTGGCGAAAAAACAGCAGCATACACACTCAGAAGTTCCAATAAATGATTACCCTCTGCAGGAAGTGGAAACGCCATGCCAAATCGAATCCAAAAGAGACTGGCAAATATCAATATCCCAATCAATAGCTTTTCTCGTTGTATCACTGCATAAAGAGCTAAAATAAAATAGATCACTACCGCACTCCAATGCACTAAAGCCAAACCTATCAATGCTACAAAAACCGCCGCCCAACACCGTATGGAAAATGCATACAGAAAAGAGAGGATCAAAGTAGAGACAATGATGGCACTATTTGCCAGTATACTAGAGGCTACGACTCCGGGGAAAAGTAGATAAATGAGTGTAGAGAGATATTGATCAGTACGTCGCTGTATAAAAAATTGTGTGATCTGATAATACAAAAAGGCATTCAACACACCAAAAAGAATAAAGAAAATACGCAAACCAAGCTCTGAGGGTATTTTTGTATAACCTACATGCATCAAAAAAGTAGAGATATCAGAGGTATGATAAAAGCGGTATGCTTCACTGGGTGTGATAGGAGTTGTTGCTGCCACTATACCCAGTATCACAAAATAGAGCAAGATAGCTGCATAAAAAAATCCACTTCTTTCCAATAGCATACTAGAGCTTCAAAAAATTACCCAGCATCTCATGACCATGCTCGCTCATAATAGACTCTGGATGAAACTGCACTCCATAGATGGGTCTGTTTTTAATCTGCAAAGACATGATTTCATTATCATCTGTGCTATGCGAAGTTGCCTCGATAGTGTCAGGGAGATTCTCCTTGTTGACAGTGAGTGAGTGGTAGCGTGTGGCGGTAAACTCTTGTGGTAAATCTCTAAATATAGGGGTCTGGCAATCTATCTCTACTTGTGAAGTCTTGCCATGCATCATATTTTTTGCTCTAATCACCTCTCCACCAAAGGCTTGGGCGATACTTTGATGCCCTAGGCAGATACCAAACATCGGTGTAGTCTCTGCGAACTCCCTAATCACATCTAGAGTCACCCCAGCATCATCAGGCGTAGCTGGACCAGGAGAGAGGATAATCTTCTCTGGGCTTAGTGCCTTGATCTCATCAATCGTCATTTCATCATTGCGAATCACTTTGAGATCTGCTCCCAGCTCACGGCAATACTGTACGATATTATAGGTAAAGCTATCGTAGTTATCTATCATTAATACCATCTGTTCTCCTTAATATGCCCTCAGTTCACTATACAAACTATCTCTCTCCACAGGTGTAAAACCTGCATTTCTGATCAATGCCACAAAATCATCCAGATCCAAACCATGTGAACTGGCAGCTCCTGCAGCGGATTGGATAGACTCTTTTTCTATTGTGCCATCGAGATCATCACAACCAAACTCCTGAGCAATGAGTGCGAGATTGATAGTAGAGGCTGCCCAGTAGGCCTTGATATGAGGGATATTGTCTAGTAGTATCCGACTAATCGCATAGGTTTTGAGAATCTCTTGTCCTGTCATGAACTCTGTAACTTTGAGAAAGTTATTCTCTTTTTGATAGACGATGGGGATAAAGGCATTGAAGCCCCCTGTCTCATCCTGTAGCTCTCGTAGTCTGAGTATATGATCAATACGATGTGCCCTACTCTCAATATGTCCGAAAAGCATCGTGGCATTGGACTCTCTGCCTCTTTGGTGCCATTTGCGGTGAATACCTATCCACTGATCGGAGCTGACTTTTCCTTTGCAGAGATACTCTCTCACTGCTTCATCAAATATCTCCGCACCCCCACCTGGCATAGAGTCTACTCCACTCTCTATCATCTGCTCAATCACTTCATCATAACTGAGCCCATATTGACGATGGAGAAAGTCGATCTCTGCGGCTGTCATTGCTTTGATATGGATATCAGGTAGTGCCTCTCGGACTTTGCGAAAAGCACCCATATACCACGCTACACCATCATGAGGATTGTGGGCAGAGACGATATGTACTTCCTTGGCTCCATGGCTATGGGCTTTTTGGGCAATCTCTACAATCTGCTCATGTGTCATTGTATATTGACTAGGGTTTTTTCTACTGGCAGAGTAGGCACAAAACTTACAGATATCGGCACAAACATTGGTTGGATTGATATGACGGTTGATATTGAAATAACTCTTTTTCCCGTATCGCTCTTGGCGTATCTCATCTGCCAACTCTCCGAGCATATAGAGATCTAGTTCATAGAGTGCTTCACCCTCGGCTTGGGTGAGTCGTTGGCGATTGCGTACTTTTTGCATCAAATCCATTGTGTAAAGTCCATAGTTATTTTTGGGTATTATACCACTAAAAGATTAGGGGTAATCACTCTCATGACATCATTGCGCAACAAAGTCGAACAACTCATGTATGAAAATGCTACAGATTTTGAGATAGCAAAGGTCATCAAGGCAGACATCAAAACCTACTTTGAAACCCTACCTGAGCTCTTTTCTCAAACGAGTGGAAAAGATTTTCTCGTCAAACACACACAAAAGATTGATACAATTGTCAAGCTGGTTTACTCTATCTCTCTACGCAGCATGTTTGGTCACTATATGCCTATGAAAAATAGCATCCCCCTCTCTATCGCTGCACTAGGGAGCTACGGCAGAGAGCAGCTCTGTGTGCATTCGGATATCGATTTGATGATTGTCTACGAAGAAATCGAAGGGTACCAGATCAAAGCACTCATAGAAAAAACGCTCTATATGTTCTGGGATATTGGGCTCAAACTAGGTCACAGGGTACATGTACGCTCTGAGCTTCCCGATGTTGCATCCAGTGATATCACCATCAAGAGTGCTATTTTGGAATCGAGGTTTATCGATGGTTCTCGTGCACTGTGGGCAGGGGTAGAGAACAAAATCACACTCATACGCAAAGAAAACCCAGAGAAATTTATCCGAGAAAAACTCGAAGAGCAGAGACTCTTGCACCAAAAATTCCCTATCACAATGGAGCCAAACCTCAAAGAGGGCGTAGGAGGCTTTAGGGATGCCAATCTCGTCTACTGGATAGGTAAACTCCTACACAATGTACCCCGCATTAGAGAGCTCCCTCCAGAGATAGTGCACGAAGCTGACTACAGGCAGTTCCGCATCTCTCTAGAGTTTCTCTTTCGTGTACGCTCTGCCCTGCATTTGGTCGCAGGCAAAAAAGAGGATCGACTACGCCTAGAGCTGATTCCTGAAGTCGCTACAAAGCTAGGGTATGCGATAAACCATACTGCCCAGATGCGTTTTGCAAAAAAAACCACTGAGAGCCTACGCTTTATCAATATGTTTGGCAGAATATGGGTAGAGTCCCTAGTGAGATCCTATGTACCGGAGAGATATGCGGATGATCTTTTAATAGAGAGTGATGGCAAAAAACTCTATCAGCTCATTCAGGACATGCATCAGACCACCTCTGAGCCGTTTGTGATACATCCCAGGCTCCTCAGTGCACTCTATCATGCCAAACGCCCTGAGAGACTCACACCCAACCTGCTCAAAAGCATCCGAGAGATATTTGATCACCCCTCTGCCTACTCACTCCTCAAGGCACTCTCTGAAGCTAGACTACTCAAATATATCATCCCTCCCATCAAAAAGGTAGTCAACCTACCCCAATTTGATGGCTATCATACCTATGCAGTTGACATCCATTCACTACGTGCACTTTACCATCTGGAAAATATCCAAGATACCTATCTACAGGAGCTCTATTACTCACTCGATAAAAAGGAAAAATCTCTCCTCAAACTGGCAACCTTTCTCCATGACTCAGGCAAAGGCAGGAAAAGAGATCATGCACAGGTAGGGGTTTCGCTCTTTCGCCTCTTTGCTGCCAAACTAGGACTGGACAAAGAAATGACCTCACTCGGAGAGCATCTGGTTCTCCATCATGACCTCATGAGTACCACAGCACAAAGAGAGGATCTCTACAATGAAAAAACCATTCTACAGTTTACCTCGCAGTTTAACAGCAAGACCAAACTAAATATGATCTACCTACTCACCTATGCGGACATGAATGGTGTAGGCAGAGGTGTCTATACTAGCTTTAGAGCCAATCTCCTACGTACACTCTATAGAGCCTCTATCGATGCACTGCAGCATGACCAGATCCTCAGCAGTACCGCCAGAAAGCTCAAAAAGGTCTCTTCACTCAAACGCAATGCAAGCTTTTTGGCACTCCCCAAAACAGTACAAAGAAAAATACTCTCTATCGCTTCCAATGAGTTTTTTATCCGCAATCCTATCCAGCGTATTATCGACATAGGTACGCGTGCTATCACCGTAGAGTCCTATGATCATCATATTACCAACAGCCACTTTCTTACTATTGAAATCATCCGAAAAACTGAGTTTAACCTCGGCTACCTCCTCTCCAAGCTCTCCAGACTCAATATTATCAATATGGAGGTGACCAAGCTTTTTGATGGGTTAAAATATTTCAAAATAGATTTCAATGAAACGATTGATGTAGATGATATTTTGCTGCTTGAAGAGAGTATCCATACTGCGTTTAAACCTCATGCAAAGGCAGTGTTTAAGCGCCCTGAGATCCAAAGTCATGAGATAGAGATAGACTGCCATCACTCGCGTAACTATGCGACTATGCGACTCAAAACAAAAGATCAAAAAGGGCTACTTGCTTATGTCACGTATCTCTTTGACAGTCTCAAGATTGATATCGTCTCCACCAAGATACATACCAACAAATACAGGGTCAACGACCTCTTTTTAATCGAAAAAGATGGAAACTTTTGTCATAATATAGACCATATAATTAGAGAATTAACCCAAATCTCGAAATAGAATTCTTTGAGTATGTACTATGCTCGTATTTGAGGGGTTTGTGTAAAATTTGAGTCGCACCCGCAGGTTCGATGATGGTTTTACGCAAAGCCCTTGAATGCGATGATAGTGCATAGTCATGAATTTCTATTTCGGGATTTGGGATTAACGGAGAGGACATGTGCGGAATCGTAGGCTATATCGGCCCTAAAGAGAAAAAAGAGATACTATTGGAGGGCTTGCAAGAGCTAGAATATCGTGGCTATGACTCAGCGGGTATTGCCGTCATCGAAGAGGATACACTCAAGCATTTTAAAGCCATAGGCAAACTGGCCAACCTCAGAGACAAAACCAAACCCTACACCTCTACAGGCTTTGGTGTAGCTATCGGGCATACCAGATGGGCGACGCACGGCAAACCTACAGAGCTCAATGCCCACCCTCATCTAGGAGAGTATAGTTTCATCATACACAATGGTATCATCGAGAACTATCAGGACCTCAAAGATGAGCTACTTGCTGATGGGGTGACTTTTCTCAGTCAGACTGATACGGAGGTGATCGTACACTATTTTGAAAAGCAAAATCATACTGCCAGTACACCCTTTGAAGCGTTTGAGACTACGGTACAGAAGCTTCATGGCGCCTATGCCACACTACTCGTGACCAAGGCAGCACCAGAGACGATCTTTTTTGCCAAGAGCGGTTCACCAATGCTGATCGCTTTCGATCAGGATGATGTCTATTTTGCCTCTTCAGATTCACCTGTGATCGGCAGGGCTACGGAGGTCTATTATCTCGAAGATGGTGAATATGGCTATGCGGAGCATGGCAAAGTACATCTCTTTGATGCCAAAGGAGAAAAAAGCTTCACCAAACAAGCCCTAGCTTCAGACAAGGCTCTCGCACAAAAAGACGGCTACCGTTTCTTTATGGAAAAAGAGATCTATGAGCAGAGCCGTGTGATGGGCGAGACAATGATGGGAAGAGTACTCGATCATGGTATTAGCTTTGATGAGCTAGATGGCAGCTTTTTTGAGGGGATCAATGCGATCAAGATATGCGCCTGTGGTACCAGCTACCACGCTGCTCTCGCCTCCTCCTATCTATTCGAACGCCTCTCCAAGATACGTTGTGATGTAGAGATCGCCTCAGAGTTCCGCTACAAAGAGCCTCTCCTCACACAGGACACCCTCTTTGTTACAATCTCACAGAGCGGAGAGACTGCGGACACCCTCGAAGCCCTCAAGATGGCAAAACGTGCAGGACTACGCAGCCTGAGTATCTGCAATGTGAACAACTCCTCTATCGTCCGCGAGAGTGATGCCGCTATCCTCACCCGTGCAGGCATCGAAAAGGGTGTCGCCAGCACTAAAGCCTTTGCCACACAGACCATGGTACTCTGGATGCTCAGCCTCTACCTGGGTCAGCTCAGAGAAGCAGTCAGCAGCGAGAGAGTCACCCAAGAGATCGACGCGATGCTCCACACACCCAAAGCCCTCATCGTAACCGATACGCTCCATGAGAAACTCCACAGACTAAGTAAACGCTATCTGCATGGGCACGGGTTCTTCTTCATTGGTAGAGATATCTTCTTCCCGTTAGCACTTGAGGGAGCTCTCAAGCTCAAAGAGATCTC
>CAZEIN010000017.1:0-3657 GCA_964512425.1 uncultured Sulfurovum sp. | reverse complement strand
TGATCAGGGAGAAAATAGTGACGACAATGTAAATGTTAGTACGGCTAATACATCGGGTATTACCAAGACAGTGACACTAGGAGGAGGGAATGGGTCAAAGAGTGCAGACTTGACATTGGATGCTGCAGTGAATTGTGCCTGTTCTGGTATCACATCAGACAGTGGAGATGCACTAAGTACACTCTCTCTGCTATTGATGTTGCTCCTCACTCTCTCAAGCGGACTTCTCTTTGTCCGCCGGGAAGAGGTATAATAGTTTATCCCAAACTATGCAATAGAAATTACCAATCTCCCACAGATCATTGACTCATGGGCATTCACAGCATATGCATCGATGCACCTTTGGGTGCACCTCAGATACGCCGCAAACACCCATGAGCCAAGCATCAGTAGGATATTTGGCAATTCTATTGCATAATTCGGGTTAAAATCTTTTTCTGGTCCAAGGGGCTACATGCTTGTTTTTATAAAAGTAGTAGCCTTTTTTGATAATAGTATTTCTTTTAAATTGCGATAGTTGATATATAGTTTTGCTATAATCATACGATACTATATTGATAAAAGAGGTTTTAATGCCACACCATACCTATGCCATTTTCGGCAACCCCGTTTCTCATTCCAAATCTCCTCTCATGCATAATCTGACCTTTGGGGCATTAGGCTTAGATGCCTGCTATGGACGGTATCTGTTGAATGATGGAGAGAGGCTCAGAGAGGCATTTATCTCACTAGGGCTCAAGGGGGTTAACGTGACCGTCCCACACAAAGAGGCAGCCATGCGAGCCTGTGATACACTAGATACCTTTGCTAAACGCGTAGGCGCAGTCAATACTATCATAGAGCGAGAGGGAAAGTTGTATGGCTACAATACAGATGCTCCAGGGTTCCTCAAGGCCATCTCAGAGTTTGGAGCTAAAAAGGTACTGTTTTTGGGGGCAGGAGGAACCGCTCAGGCAACCTCTATGATTTTACGAGATGAGGGGTATGCAGTGACGCTGCTCAATCGTAGTGCAGGGCGGTTGAAAAAATTTGCAGCAGAGGGGTTTAAAACCTATACCTTTGAGAACTTTGTGCATGAGAGGTATGATCTGGTGATCAATATGACATCAGCAGGACTAGCGGATGATGCACTGCCTGCACCTAGAGAGATTTTAGCACAGGTGATTCCTACTGCTAGAGCATGTGTGGATGTCATTTATGGCAAAGAAACACCTTTCTTAAAACTAGCAAAATCCTATGATAAACCTACCAAGGATGGCAGTGATATGCTACTCTACCAAGGGGTGATTGCGTTTGAATATTTCTGTGAAGGGAGATATAGTTTTGATGAGATATTACCTGTGATGAGACGGGCATTTGACTTGGATTAACCTAATCCCTCTATAATAGTACAGTTTATAAACCCAAGGGGTGTGTATGATCAAAATATTGATGATTGAAGATGATCCAGAGTTTGCAGAGATACTGAGTGAGTATCTGGCACAGTTTGATATGAAAGTGACCAATTATGAGGATCCTTTTTTGGGTCTGAGTGCTGGAGTAGAAAAGTATGACCTCATCATTCTCGATCTCACGCTGCCTGGTATGGATGGGCTAGAGGCCTGTGAAGAGCTGGGACGCAAGTACAATATCCCCATCATCATCTCCTCTGCACGTAGTGATATCAGTGACAAGGTCGAGAGTCTCAGACTGGGAGCAGATGACTACCTGCCCAAGCCCTATGACCCCAAAGAGCTCCATGCACGTATCCTCTCACTCCTCAGACGCTATAACAAAGAGGGCAGAAACAGTGAGCCACAGAGTGATTTTGTGACCAAGGGTGATACGATCTACTATAAAGGCAATGCTTTGCAGCTGACCCCTGCAGAGTTTGAGATACTCACACAGCTAGTGGACAAGCAAGGTATCGCACTCTCTAGAGAGCAGCTGATTAATGCCTCTACTACGATGAGTGACAGTGCACAGAAGAGTTTGGATGTCATCATCTCCAAGATTCGAGCCAAGCTAGGTGACTCCAAAATGATTCAGGCAGTACGAGGCGTAGGCTACAAGCTGATATGATTCGCTTCAACTCTCTGCGTACCAAGATCAATTTGATTTTTTTGATTGCTTATGTATTTTTGATTTTAATCTTTGGTTTTCTCTACAGAGGCAATACAGAACGCTCTCTAGAGACCATCAAGATGCAAGAGCGTGCCAATATGCACTACCTCTATCTCTATTTTCTCAAGTATGGTGATATTGATAAAGAGTATCTCAAAACCCAAAATATCTGCGTAGCAAATGAAAAAGTAGACCGTTTTAAATTTGCCAAAGTACTAGATATGAATGGCAGTAAAAAACGTTTCCAAGTAGTCAATATAGATTTGAAGCGTTATATTTTGATTAACAATGACCGATTCAATATCGTATTGGAAAACATGAATAAGCCCAAAACACCCTATGAGCTCATCATCGCATTTTTAGCAGCTACACTACTGATGTTTGTGCTCTATCTCTGGATGATTCGCTCTATCCGGCCACTCTCTGTACTCAAAAATCAGATTATAAAATTCTCAGACGGCAAGCTGGATATCTCATGCAAAAGCAACCAAAATGACGAAATTGCAGAGGTCGCCAACGCGTTTGACTATGCAGCTGCCAAGATACGAGAGCTACTGCACTCTAGGCAGCTGCTACTGCGTGCGATTATGCATGAGCTCAAAACTCCCATCGCCAAAGGCAGACTCGTCTCAGAGATGATAGATGATCAGAAACAAAAGAGACGTTTTCATGCTATATTTGAGCGACTCAATCTACTCATCGACGAATTTGCCAAAGTAGAGCAAATCGCTTCTAAAAACTTTCATGCAGATGTGAAGCCCTATAAAATCAGTGATATCATAGATGCGAGTATTGATATGCTGATGCTAGACGATGCCAGTAAGCACGTACGTTCAGTCATCTCTGCGGATTATCTCATCGAAGCTGATTTTGAGCTGCTGAGTTTAGCGATTAAAAACCTATTGGATAATGGGATGAAATACAGTAGTGACAAGCAGGTACAGATCGTTGTGAGGGATGAAAAAATTAGAATTTCCAACATAGGCAACCCTCTCTCTGAGTCACTCGAAGCGTATTTTAAACCCTTCCACGCATCCAAAGGTGGGCTAGGGCTAGGGCTCTATATTGTCAAAAGTATTCTGGATATTCATAAGCTAGAGTTGCAGTATCACTATGAAGAAGGTAGAAATATCTTTACCATCTATCAGTCTATCGTCACAAAATCGATGATTTTGACTACTTGACACTCTTTTTTGAGATGTTTATTGGCTCTAGCATCCTCTTCAGCCAGCTCTACGAGATCTGCAAAGTCCTGCTTGTCTACAACAAAGGAGTAGAGCTCTTTTTCTGTTTTGAGGATGACCTTTGCTTCTCCATGGCTGGATATCTCTAGATTCCTAATCCCTTTGGCAAACTCACTCTTGATAAGTTTCATGAGCTTTTCATTGGCAATGATCTCTTCGACAGTGATTTCTTTGTGTGTGTCTTTGTCACAAATGAGTATATAAGTGACTTTGATTTTTCCTTGCATACACTTCTCCTAGGTAGGTTATAGCGATTATAACGAAGATTAAATTAAAGATATATGGGAGTAGACGTCATGTCTACCCTTGT
>CAZEIN010000016.1:0-1608 GCA_964512425.1 uncultured Sulfurovum sp. | reverse complement strand
AGCTTCAAGATGCTGGGCTATCTCATTTTTCTAGGTAGTGTGCCCTCCTATTTTGTCTACCGGGTGCAACTCACCCCACAAAAGCTCTCTACAGGACTTCTCTCCAAGAGCATACAACTCATCATCTCTGCTCTACTCATTGCAGGGAGTATGTACTTCTACAGTAAGCACTATACCTCCTTTATCAGAGAGCATCAACCTCTACGCTACAGTGTCAATCCTGACTATTGGATCTATAGTATCGTCAAATATGTGAAAAAAAACTACTTTAATGCTCCCATCATCCTGCAACCTGTAGGTAGAGATGCAAGAATGATCAAGCATGACAAACCCAAGCTCATTATCATGGTCGTAGGGGAAGCCACTAGAGCTGATCATTGGGGACTTAATGGATATACTCCAGACACCACACCCCAACTCAGAGCTCAAGATGTTGTGAATTTTTCCAAGCTCTACTCCTGCGGTACTGCCACTGCACAATCAGTACCTTGTATGTTCTCTAAATTTGGCAGAGATAATTTTGATTATCGCAAGGGTATAGGGTATGAAAATGTGCTAGATATCCTCAGCCATACAGGCAAAATCTCCCTGCTTTGGCGAGACAATAACTCTGATAGCAAAGGGGTAGCTATGCGAATCCCCTATGAAGACTACCGTAGAGCTGCACGCAACAGTATCTGCACAGAAGGAGAGTGTCGTGATGAGGGGATGCTGGTGGGGTTAGACAAATATATCACTGAACAAAATGGTAGTTCTATACTCATCACACTCCACCAGATGGGTAATCACGGCCCTGCCTACTACAAACGCTATCCCAAAGAGTACGCACAGTTTACACCTGTCTGCACTACCAACCAGCTAGAGAAATGTACACAGCAAGAGATTAGCCACGCCTATGATAATGCTGTGCTACATACCGATGCCTTTTTATCAGAAACCATCAATCTCCTCAAACAGTATCAAACAACGTATGGGGTGGGGCTCATCTATATGGCTGATCATGGAGAGAGCTTAGGAGAAAATGGTGTCTATCTACATGGGATGCCCTATTTTATGGCTCCTGATGCACAGAAGCATGTTGCTGCAGTAATGTGGTTCGCAGATCACAACAGAACAGCCTTATTAAAATCCAAAGCAGACCAATCTTACTCTCATGATAACCTCTTTCATACACTGTTAGGGCTTTTTGATGTAGAGACCACAGTGTATGAGCCCACACAGGATATTCTGCATGCAATCCCTTAGAGAGATAGGGTTTGTTACTATTCTATTACTATTGAGTATTCTCTTTTTTGCTTATGCACCTATAGATTTATGGATACAGGATTTTCTCTATGATAGAGCCACCCATCACTGGCTATTGGATCGCAACCTGCAACCTTATCGTCTAATTTTCTATGATGGTATCAAAAAACTATTGATACTCTTTGGGCTCTTACTGCTGTTTATTTTGCTCTTTGGGAGGCGGTACCCAATCATACAGCGATACCAAACAGGTATCCTTATTATGGTGCTCTCTGCACTCATCGTTCCTCAAACCATCAGTATACTCAAAAAACAGACCAATATGCCCTGCCCTAAACATATCAAGCACTATGAAGGTCTCTA
>CAZEIN010000015.1:0-3612 GCA_964512425.1 uncultured Sulfurovum sp. | reverse complement strand
CTCAAGGGGATGAGAGAGACGATAGGCGAGGGGGCGGCTACCAATCCCTATAACGATATCTATGAGACGGAGTTTATGCTGGTGATTGGTTCTAACACCATGGAAGCGCATCCCATCATCGCCAACCGTATCGCAGATGTGGCAAAAACCCATAACAATCTGGCTGTTGTCGATGTACGTGAGACCAAGCTGGCAAAGCTCGCTAAATACAACTGTATCATCCCCTATGAAGCCAATCTACTCATCCTCAATATGATGGCATATGTGATTATCGATGAGGAGCTCTATCACAAGGATTTTGTAGCCAACCGCACCAAGGGGTTCGAGGTGTTCAAGCAGAGCATTCTCGATGACCCCTATGCCAATCCTGAGTTTCTCAAGCAGATAGAGGGGTATGAGACACTGGCTAAAATGATTCCCAATATCGCCAGAGAGTACGCGATCAAAAAATCGATGATATTCTGGGGTCTTGGGGTTACTGAGCATCTAGATGGCTCCTACGCAGTGATGGCACTGACCCACCTAGCCATGATGACAGGAAACATCGGCAAGACTGGTGCTGGACTCATGCCACTTCGTGGACAAAACAATGTCCAAGGAGCCTGTGATATGGGCTGTCTGCCCTACTATCTACCTGATTATCAGACACCAGAGACGGTGGGGCTCATGACTCCTCAGCTAGTCGATGCGATGCTGGCGGGACGGATTAAAGCCTTGCTCAATATGGGAGAAGATATCCTCCATATCCATCCCAATGTGAACAAAACAGAAAAAGCTTTCGATAACCTAGAGTTTGTCGTCTGCCAAGAGCTCTTTATGACCGAGATCGCACAGCGTGCAGATATTGTCATCGGTGTCAAGTCCGCCTATGAGAAAACAGGGGTTTATGTCAATGCCATGCGACGACTACACCTCTCTCAGCCACTGGTGCAGAGTGATTTACCTGACGATTGGGAGGTGCTCACCCAAGTGGCACAGAAGCTAGGAGATGGCGAGAACTTTCATTTCAGCTCTAGCGAGGATGTATGGAATGAGGTCAGAGAGGTAGCGCCTCGTAGGTTCTCCGGAGCAGACTACTACCGCCTAGAGCGACACCGCAAGCGCGGGATGCAGTGGCCGATCTACCATGAGGATACACCCGTGCTGCATCTGTTGGATTTCCGTACAGAGGACGGTCTGGGCAATTTCGTCTATCACCCCTATCAGCTACGGGGTATGGTAGAGGAGATCATCCAAAAGAAGTTCTATATAGAGTCACTGGAGGGCTACTACCTCACCACAGGACGCACCCTAGCACACTACACCAACGCAGCCCAGACCAAACGAAGCTCCAAACTCCATACCAAATATGACGAAGATGTACTGCTGGCCCCTCTCGAGGATGAGGGTAGGTTTGGTGACCGTGTCATCCTCAAAAGCCTACACGGAGAGAGCGAAGCACTTGCTGTGAAATATACCGACAAAGTCAAAGCCAAAACCCTTTTTACGACCTTTCACCATGCCAAGAGCCGTATCAATACACTCTTTGGTGATGAGGGTGATGAGCTCATCATGACAGCACGGTTCAAGTCTGTCAAGGTAGAGGTGATTCCTGTGGGGGATGAGGTAGGGTGTGGGTAGAGATGTTGATTGAGAGCTTAGCACTCATATTTTGATATCACACGCCAAATGCTCTCTTGGGTCTTTTTGGAAACTCCAGCTTGCGTGGCAAACTCTCTCCATCTGTTTTTGGCACTTATGACTTCATCTGTGATATCATCTACATTTTTTATATTATGCTTTTTGGCAAGTGATAAAAGGTGTTTGATAGTTGGGTTTTTGCCCTCTCCCATATACATAGTGCTATGCTCACCTCCTGGACCGTCTGAAAAGGTAACATCATATACAGGCGAAAATCTCCATTTGCCTTTTTCGTCCATAATCAATGAGAAGTTTTTTGCATGGTCATCTCTGTTGTGGGTAAATAGATTGAAACACGCTAGTCTAAATACCTCTTGTATATCTTGCATATTTTTAGTTAGATGCATTGTTAAAGTTAGCAAATCGCTATAATCTAAAGTCGGTAGTCTAAAATCTGTGTGGATTAGCCCTGCAACTGAGTGCATATGAACTTTTTTATCTTTATAATGAACCCCATAAATCAAACCACTTAATTCAACTTTCTTATTCCAAATGCTAGAATAAGAATAAGAAATATGAGGGATAGATAATGAGCGTAAAAAGAAAGAGTTATAGTGCAGATTTTAAAGCTAAGTTGGTTTTGGAAGTGTTAGAAAGTGAGAAGACAATTAATGAGATTTCCAGTAAATATGAAGTTTTACCAATAAGCTTGAAAAACTGGAAGAAGCAGTTCTTGGAAAATATGAGTTTAGCCTTTGATAAAAGCATAGTAGTCAAAGAATACAAAGATGAGATAGAAACACTCCAGAAAGATAAAGATACATTAGCAAAAAAAGTTGGGAATCTAACAATAGAAAAGGATTTTCTTGTGGAAAAGCTCGCCAGCTTGGCATCCTCTAAAGAGCGTAAAGAACTCTTGGATACCAAGCTTAATTTGTCTCTTAATCTACAGTGCAAATTGTTACATGTGAGTAAATCATCTTTGTATTATGAGCCTAAGAAACCATTTAGTACAGGGAGGGAAATTAAGCTTTTAGATGCGATCAATAACATCTACTCAGACTTCCCCAGCTATGGATATAGGCGTATCACAAAACAACTTCAAAATGATGGTTATAATATAGGAAAAAAGCTTGTCAAGAAAGCAATGAAGTATATGGGTATAGAAGCCTTGTACCCGAAGCCTAAGACCACCACAGCGAACAAAGAGCATTACAAGTACCCGTACCTGCTCAAAGACTTTAGAAACGATGCAGGGCAAGTAATCATCGATAGAGCCAATAAAGTCTGGAGTACAGATATCACCTATATAAAGCTTGAAAAAGGATTTGCATATTTGGCTGCCATTATTGATTGGCACTCTAAAAAAATACTCTCTTGGAAACTTTCTAATACCATGGATATAAGCTTAGTCACAACAGTACTAAATGAAGCGTTGGCAATCTATCCTAAACCAGAGATATTCAACACAGATCAAGGAAGTCAATATACCGCAAAAGCACATGTAAACATTTTAAAAAAACACGATATCAAGATCTCTATGGATGGAGTAGGTAGGGCAACAGATAATATCTGCATTGAAAGATTCTGGCGAAGTATCAAATATGAAGAAGTTTATCTTAACGAGTATAAGAATATGAAAGTACTCAATAGAGCGATAGAAAAATATATGGATTCCTACAACAGAAAGAGATTACACTCGGCAATTGACTACAAAACACCCAATGAGGTATATGATGACTATATCAATAATTTAGGATTTAAAGGAGAAAAACTGTTACTATCGGGATCGTAAGAGGATGAAATAAGAAAACTTGATTTACTGGTCTTGAAAAAAGGGAGCATTATACTGGGAGTGTAAATTAAACTGTGTAAACCCACCTCTTATCCATTCATCAATTTGTGTATTTTGACATAATTTCACTGAAAAATATACAAAGTTGAGGATAAATTTCAAACCAATTTCTGATACTGGAGGTATTCCATTTGGCT
>CAZEIN010000014.1:0-4589 GCA_964512425.1 uncultured Sulfurovum sp. | reverse complement strand
GCGATGAGAAGATAGGCCTGAGTGGTAGTCCTACCATTGTCGCCAAAGTGGCCAACATCAAGAGTGAAAGAGCCCCTATTAAAATGATTGATGGTCATGGTGAGAGTGAGCTGGTTGCGAATCTAATAGAGAGTGTCAAGGCAGGCAAAAATACCCTAGAGATCAAAAAGAAAAAAGTCAAAAAGGCGAAAAAGAGACCAGAAGGGTTTGAAGATGTTGATTTCAGAGATGGCGCACGGGGAATACTCACTTGGGCCGAGGTGGTCAAGGGTGAGATATCCAGACCCTCTCTAGAGCTTTTAACGCCTGCTAGACATTTGGCCGAGCAGTTAGGCAATGACACCACAGTAACCACACTGCTCATCGGTAAAGATGTCAAAGCATTGGCAAAGGTATTGATAGCACATGGTAGTGACGAGGTGATTGTGGTAGAAGATGACAGACTCGAAGAGTATCGTATCATGCCATTTGCTTCTACCTTTGCACAGGTAGTGAGAAAGATTACTCCTGAGATTGCACTACTTGCTGCCACTACTGCTGGACGCGAGTTGGCTCCTAGAATCGGTGTCAAAACAGACAGTGGTGTGACTGCTGACTGTACAGCACTAGAGATAGGTGAGCATATCAACCGCAAAGAGAAGAAGATCTATGGCCCTATCTTGGAGTCACGCAGACCTACTTATGGTGAGTCAAAACTGGCAACCATTCTTGGCTTTGTCTGTCCTCAGATGTCTACTGCACGTGCAGGCACATTTGAAGTCCCTACGCCAGATGAGAGTAGAGAAGGGAAAATAACTGACTTCACGCCTAATCTAAGTGAAGACGATTTTGTTGTAGAGATTATTGAAACAGTTCGTGGTGAAGGTGGTTTGCAGAATCTATTTGAAGCAGACATTATTGTGGCTGGTGGACGAGGAGCGGTAAGTGATGAGCTAGGTCTCATCAAAGAGCTAGTCGCTGCACTCAATGATCAGGGTGTCAATGCAGAATGGGCATGTAGCCGACCTGTAGTAGATGAGGGTATCTCAGAGTATGCCAGACAGATAGGTCAAACTGGTAAAACAGTACGACCCAAAGTCTACGTTGCAGTAGGTGTTTCAGGAGCTGTGCAGCATATCGCAGGGATGAAAGAGTCAGAGACTATCGTAGCGATCAATCACAATGCAAAAGAGCCTATCTTTAACAATGCGGACTTTGGTATCGTAGGAGAGTATGGTGATATCTTGCCAGAATTGATAGAAAAGGTTAAATCTGGATTTACCTTTGGTATAGAAATAAAATAAAATAAGTAGGAGTATCTATGGTAGGGAGAAGAGTAGGCATTGTTGGTGCAGGAATGGTCGGTGCTACGGCAGCATATAGTCTGGTGATGACAGGGATCTGTCACAGAGTCATCTTGTATGATATCGCACCAGATGTTGCCAGAGGTAAAGCAATAGACATAGGGCAGTCAACATGCTACTCTCCAAAAGGAACAGTGGTTGAAGCATCAGAAGATATCAGTGGATTAAAAAATTGTGATATCGTGGTGATTACAGCGGGTGTCCCTAGACGTAGTGACATGACCCGTGCAGATCTTTTGATGATCAATGCAGGCATTATGAAAGATATCGTTGCAGGGATTAAGAAGCACTCACCAGATGCAATTATACTCTGTGTCTCTAACCCATTGGATGTGATGACCTATGTCATTCAAAAGCTGACAGGCTGGGATAGATCTCGTATCATCGGTATGGCAGGGGCTTTGGATGGTGCGAGAATGGCATACCAGATTCAGCAGAAGGTAGGTTATGGTTCTGGACAAACTCGCGCAATGATTCTGGGTGAGCATGGGCAGCATATGATTCCTTACCCTGAGATTTCAGCAGTAGGGGGCGTGCCTCTCAATCAACTGGTGAATGCCAAAGAGATGGAAAATATCATTGCCCGTACCAAAGAGGGAGGTGCTGAGATTGTCAAATACCTAGGCACTTCGGCGTATTTTGCACCTGGACGCTCTGTCTCTATCATGGTTGAGGCTATTTTGGATGATAGTAGAATTGTGATGCCCTCATCAGTAGTATTAGAGGGGGAGTATGGATATAGCGAAGTGAGTGTAGGTGTGCCTATTGTTCTTGGTGCTAGAGGTATCCATGAGATCATAGAACTTAATCTAGACGAGCGGATGAAATCCCTCTTTAAAGAATCTGTAGAGGCCATCAAAGAGAACATAGAGGTATTACATATCAAAGGTTTTTTTGATTAAAATATCTTCTTTTTGCGTCAACGGCTTGGGGAGTGCCCTAAGCCATTAAATCTTCTACATTCTTTCTCTTTTTTCATACTCCTTTAACACCACACGTAGTAAAATATAAGATATCACTATAAGATAGGGCAGCCAATAATTGGCATATATAGTTGAAGAGTTCTATCATTTTTAGTGATACTTATAATACTTAGGAGTAATCTATGAGAGAGATAGCATTTGACGAAATCGTCAAAGTAGTGAGGGATATCATTGTCTATAGTGGTACAGATTTGCCACAGGATACCTATGATGCTCTAGAGGCAGCGATGGAAAAGGAGAAATCCCCTGTCGCCAAAAATGTCATCAAGCAACTGCTTGAAAATGCGGATATTGCCAAAGATGAGAAGCGACCACTCTGTCAAGATACAGGATTGGCAGTATTCTTTGTCAATGTAGGGGATGAGGTCAAAGTCACGGGTGGGTTGCTCAGAGATGCCATCAGTAAAGGCACAGAAGAGGGCTATACGGATGCCTATCTGCGTGCTTCAACCTGTGAGCCATTTAGCCGAGCCAATCTCAAGGACACGGTTGGGTATAACCTGCCAGCCATTATCCACTTTGATATCGTAGTAGGAGACAAGATCGATATCGAGTATGCAGCCAAAGGTGGCGGGAGTGAGAATGTTTCTAGAGCCAGAGTATTCCCTCCAGCAGCAGGCAAGGCAGGCATCGTACAGTATGTCAAAGAGGTGATCTCAGATGCAGGTGGAAACCCCTGTCCTCCTATCACTGTGGGTGTAGGCATCGGTGGTACCTTTGAAAAAGCAGTCATCAGCTCCAAGCATGCACTGTTTCGAAACATCGGCAGTCGCAATGAGGATCCAGAGATGGATGCACTAGAGCAGGAGATTCTCACTGAGATCAACAAGCTAGGTATCGGTGCGATGGGTATGGGTGGTACGCAGACAGCACTGGCAGTGCATATTGAGTCCAACCCTTGTCATATTGCCTCATTGCCAGTCTCTGTCAATGTTCAGTGTCACTCTTCACGACACACACATATCACGATATAAGGAGTCACAGATGTCAAAAAGTTATCATTTAACGACACCACTAAGCAGTGAAGATACCAAACAGCTCGTTGCAGGAGATACAGTCTATCTCACAGGCGTACTGTTTACCGCCAGAGATGCAGCACACAAAAAGCTCGTAGAGCTGATCGATGCAGGAGAGGCGTTTCCGTTTGATTTGGAAGGCTCTGTGATCTATTTTGTTGGCCCAACCCCTCCAAAACCTGGAGACCCTATAGGCAGTGCTGGCCCCACAACCAGCTATCGTATGGATAGTTTCTCTCCCACCATGCTCAAAAATGGCTCCAAAGGAATGATTGGTAAAGGCAAACGAAACCAAGAGGTCAAAGATGCCTGCGTGGCGTATGATGGGATCTATTTTGGTGCGACAGGCGGTGCGGGAGCATTGCTGGGTAAGCTGATTAAATCCGCAGAGGTTATCGCCTATCCAGAGCTAGGCCCTGAGGCGGTACGTAGATTGGAGGTGGTGGATTTTCCAGTGACTGTCATCAATGATACGCATGGCAATGATCTTTATCAGCAGGGTCGTGAGCAGTACGAGGTCAAGGACTAAATCCTTGCCTCAGCAGAGCGTATATCAATCCTCGAAATCACACTTTTCGATATCGAGGTCTTTGAGTACTCTCTCTATAAACTCTCCAGAAGTTCTCGTGCAGACATAATCCTCGCCAGCAAATTCGATACTAAAAGCACCCTTTTCGCCATCTATGCGCCTATGGAGTACTTCAGGATGGACATCCATATCTTTTTCTATCTTATCTACTGTATCACAGATGATGAGTCTAGATTTTGGGTTCGTATACTCGATAGAGAGCCTCATATATCCCTCTTCCATTATCACTTTGGCATGTCTATTAAAAATCACAAAAAAATCCTTAAAAGTAAGTTGCTCTAATTTTAACATAGATAGGCTACTGTTTAGATTGATTTTTATTAGCATTTTTTTTGATGAGTATTTCCAATTTTATTGAGCCACCTAAAATGATGAAAATGAACAAAAAAATTTATTGTGTAAATACTTAGCACATTGGTGATTTGCAGTGATAAAAAAGAGAGATTAATCCAGACATGTTTATGAAAGTCGTATAATTTTATACTTATTTTAAAGGAGAAACTGTGAATATTCATGAGTATCAGGCAAAACAGATATTTCAGAAGTATGGTGTACCAACACCTAAGGGAATCATCGCACATACAGTTGATGAAGCTGTAGCAAATGCAAAAGAGCTAGGAGGGCCTATCTGGGTCGTCAAGGCACAGATCCATGCTGG
>CAZEIN010000013.1:0-6229 GCA_964512425.1 uncultured Sulfurovum sp. | reverse complement strand
CAGAAGTATGGTGTACCAACACCTAAGGGAATCATCGCACATACAGTTGATGAAGCTGTAGCAAATGCAAAAGAGCTAGGAGGGCCTATCTGGGTCGTCAAGGCACAGATCCATGCTGGTGGTAGAGGATTGGGCGGTGGTGTCAAACTTGCCAAATCACTGGATGAGGTCAGAGAGCTGGCTGACGAGATTCTCTGGATGACACTGGTCACACATCAGACTGGTCCAGAGGGCAAATTGGTGCAAAAAATCTATATCGAGGATGGTGCAGATATCAAAGATGAGCTTTATCTCTCTGTGGTACTTGATCGTGCTGCTGAGCTCCCCATCATCATGGCATCTACTGAGGGTGGTATGGATATCGAAACAGTAGCGGAGAAGACTCCTGAAAAGATTATCAAGGTAGCTATCGACCCTGCCTTTGGTTTCCAAGGATACCATGGTAGAGAGTTGGTCTTTGGTCTAGGGATTACTGACAAAGCAGAGCAGAAGAAGATGATTCAATTTGCTCAAAAACTCTACAAGCTCTATATGGAAAATGATGCAGAGATGATCGAGATCAACCCATTGATCAAGACAGGTTCTGGCGATTTTATGGCACTCGATGGCAAGATGGGCTTTGATGATTCTGCACTGGGTCGTCACCCTGATATCGAAGCGATGAGAGACCTCAGCGAAGAGGATCCTGATGAGAGAGAAGCCAGTGAGTATGGACTTAGCTATATCGCACTCGATGGTGAGATCGGCTGTATGGTCAATGGAGCAGGACTTGCGATGGGTACAATGGATACGATTAACTACATGGGTGGCACGCCTGCCAACTTCCTCGATGTAGGTGGTTCTGCCAATGCAGAGACTGTAGCAAAAGGCTTTGAGATTATCCTCAAAAATCCTAACGTCAAGGCAATCTTTGTAAACATCTTTGGCGGTATCGTACGATGTGATCGTATCGCTAATGGTATCCTAGAAGCAACCAAAATGGTTGATGTCAATGTGCCAGTAGTAGTGAGACTTGATGGTACCAATGCTGCTGAAGCAGCGGTGATTCTAGACAATGCAAATATCGATAATATTATTTCTGCAACTGACCTTGGTGATGGTGCCAAAAAAGCAGTTGCAGCGGCAAAAGGAGTGTAATCATGTCAATTCTAGTCAACAAAGATACCAAAGTCATCGTACAAGGATTTACAGGCAAAGAGGGTACTTTCCATGCTGAGCAGTGTTTGGCATACGGAGACAATATCGTAGGTGGTGTGACGCCAGGCAAAGGTGGTCAAGTACATCTAGACAAGCCTGTATTTAACACAGTCAAAGAAGCCGTAGCAGCAACGGGTGCAACTGTCTCTATGGTATTTGTACCACCTGCATTTGTAGCAGATGCAGTGATGGAGGCAGCCAGTGCGGGTATTGAACTGGCAGTCATCATCACAGAGGGTGCACCAGTACGTGATATGCAAGCAGCCAAAGCAGCCGCACAAAAAGCTGGCATGATGACTATCGGACCAAACTGTCCAGGTATCATCACAGCTGATGAGTGCAAGATCGGTATCATGCCAGGCAATATCTTTAAAAAGGGTAATGTAGGACTGATCTCCAAATCAGGTACGCTCACCTATGAGGGAGCCAACCAAGTCTGTAATGTAGGCTACGGTATCACGACAGCTGTCGGTATCGGTGGAGATCCTATCATTGGTCTGAGCTACAAGCAGTTGCTCCCCATGTTTGAGGCTGATCCAGAAACAGAAGCCATCGTAATGATTGGTGAGATCGGTGGAGACTTGGAGATTCAAGCAGCTGCCTTTATCAAAGAGCATATCACCAAGCCAGTTGTTGCATTTATCGCAGGCCAAACAGCACCAAAAGGCAAGAGAATGGGTCACGCAGGTGCCATTATCTCTGGCAGTGCAGGAACAGCCGCAGAAAAAATGGCAGCCCTTGAAGCCGTAGGCGTCAAAGTCGTCGTCTCTCCAGCCGAGATTGGTGAAGCAGTTAAAGAGGTACTTTCTAAAAAGGCGTAAGGCTTTTTGTCGGGGGTTTTCCCCGATCAACCTCCCCGATACAACACCTATCATGTACACCCAAATATTGACAATGTACACCCTCTTTGGATATAATGCTTGTAGACACAGAAAGGGAGCCTCAGATGACAATCACACCTACAGAGTTCAGAAAGGATTTATTTAATCTCTTGGATATGCTTCTAGAGACAGGTAAAACACTGGATATCAACAGAAATGGGCAATTGTTTAAAGTCATTCCTCCTCAAAAAATCAAAAAACTAGATAGACTTGCTTCTCACCCTGATGCAGTGGTCGGCGATAGCGATGATTTGGTCAGTATAGATTGGAGTGATGCGTGGAAACCCTCTATTTAGATACCCATGTGATAGTATGGCTCTTTAGCGGCGAGCTGGAGAAACTCTCTGCTAAAGCAAAAGAGCTCATAGAAGTATCAGAGTTACGTATCTCTCCTATGGTGATGCTAGAGTTAGAATATCTCTATGAGATTGGGAGGATTACCTATAGACAGGATACGATACTCTCTAGTCTATCAGAGAGTATTGATTTGAAGCTATGTGATCTCTCTTTTGTGGCTGTGAGCAGAGCTGCAACAGGGCTTAGCTGGACACGAGACCCTTTTGACAGAATGATTGTAGCACATGCCGTTTGCACCAAGAGCCGACTACTCAGCCGTGATAGGCATATCGCAGAGCATTACCGTGGGGCTGTTTGGTAATCTCCATTACATGGTTTGGGGTATAGTGTTGTATTTTGATTTGGTATTAAAACATCCCCTTAACCAGCCCTTTCAATTGCTTCCCTGCCTTGCCTTTCAGTTTCTTTTTCAGTTTTTTCCCTGCCTTGGATTTGAGTAGTTTGTCCTTGAGTTTGCCTTTGAGGTAGTCGGATCCGTCAAAGGAGACTTTGGGGTTGTCGGTGGTGCCCCTGATGGTGGCTTTGAGGTCTTTGCCTTTTATTTTCAGATCGACAGTGGCATCGATGGCACCAGTTTTTTTGACCAGTTTGCCATGGTTGATGACAAAGTAGTTGTTTTTGTTTCTGGCATCTAGGGTAAAATCAATCATCTTTTTGCCAATCTTTGCATCAAATTTGGAGTTGTTAAACCGCTCCTTGGTGAGGTCAATGATTTTAAACTGCTTGAGCAGGTCAGTGAGCTGGTTGGGGAGGATTTTGGCATTGTCTAGTGTGGAGTGGAGTGTGCCTGTGCCACTGGCTAGGTTGTAGTCTATTTTTGCCTTGGAGATGGCCTCTAGGACTTGTGGGTAATCTAGCATATGGAGGATTTTGGATACCGTAGCTCCTGTGACATCTGCCTTGAATTGATCCCCAGTGAGTTTGAAATCGATACTACCGTCAAACTCTTTGCCATGTCCAGTAGCGATGAGTGTTTTGGCTTTTTTGATGCTACCATTGATCTGCATATCTCCCTTGAATGCTTTGCCAGTGATGGGTTTGAGTCTGCCCATATCAGGTATATCTATGAGGTAATGACTGCTAAGCACGCCACTTTTGAGATCCATGGCGATCTTGGTTGCCTTGAGGTTTACCATAGTTGTTTTGGTGATGAGTGTAGCAAAAAGTTTTTGCTCTTTGAGTTTGCCTTTGATGCCTGCATTGACAGAGAATTTTTTACCTAGATTCAAATCAAATGCTTTTTTGATAGTGGCTTGGTTAGTACTGCCTGAGGTTTGTGCCTTGAATGTACCTGTGAGATTTTTGAGACTGGTGAGCTTGGCATCTGCGGTGGTGGTGCCGCCGAGATATTTGGGTTGCCCTAGTTTGTAGAGGAGTGTATCATTGTGTATCTTGTCTAGAGTTGCAGTGAGGGTATCGGCACTATAGTTGAACTGTGCCGTACCCCCAAAGCTCTGGGTACTTCCTGTGACAGTAGGGAGGTTATTTTTGAGTGAGAGTGTGCCATTCATGAGGAAATCACCTCTCAGTGGTGCGTGTGTGATGGCAGAGAGTTTTTGTAGATGAGCCATATTGAGGCGATACTCCGTAGTGAGGGTATTGCTGAGTAAGTGGTATCTGCCATCCTTGAGTGCAAGGTTTGCAAGATCAGAGTTGAGACTACCATCAAAAGTCACTCTACGTTCTTGGGTTTTGATGATGAAATGCGTGTTATAGTGGGTATTGGTAGGCAGTGTGATATTGAAATCTTTGGCGATGAGTCTGCTATCGAGTATGCCATCTTTGATACCAAATGTACCACCTACTTGGGGGTTGAGTGGGGTAAAATCTGGCATATTGGCATGTAGAGAGACACGTCCTGTGGCATAGGGTTTTTGTCCTGCTATGACCAATAGGCTACGCAGATCGGCATCTTTGATATCTATTTTAATGTTTTTGGGGTTTTGTTTGATGAGATCTACTCCATAACGCATAGCAGATTTAAATGCCAATCCTTTGCCCTGTATGTGCATATCGTTTGCATTGCCTTTGGCATTTCCTCTGATATTGATATGTTCTTTGATCGTCAGTGTAGGGGTTTTGATCTCATGTGTGTCGATGAGATAGTTGATATCGAATGTTTGGCCGAGTAGGTCGATGTCGCCTTTGGCTTTGATATCGATGGCATCATTGACTTTGGCAATGAGCCCTATGGTGCTGGGCTTGAGACGTAGCTTGATGAGCTCTATTTTGGCTTGGGGGACTTTTTGTGTGAGATAGCTGTTGACAAAAGGCAGGAGCATATCATTGCCAGATGCTGTAAAAATCATAAATGCCACGCCCTCAAGCAAGAGTATCAATAGTAAAAATAGAATCAAAATAAAACGCATAAAATCTCCTAGTAAACGAATTGTAGCATATTTTATTCTAGAGTTTAAGAATGGGTTATTTAATACGCGTTATAATTTTCACTATTAATTATATCAGGATATAGGATGAAACATATTTTTTCCATGAAAATGGCAGTGTTGGTACTGTTTTTGTTTGGTGTGATCGCTGGTGTGGCGACCTTTATAGAGAATGACTATGGCACGCAGACGGCACAGGCATTGGTGTATAAAACCAAATGGTTTGAGGTTTTTCTAGCCTATTTTACGGTGATACTCATCTACAATATCATTAAATACAAATCTTACAAAACACGCTTTGCAGTTTTTTTGTTTCACCTCTCCTTTTTGGTGATTGCTATGGGATCATTGATTACGCGATATGTTGGCTACGAGGGAATCATGCATATTCGAGAAGGGCAGAGTAGCCATACAATGGTCTCAGACTACAAATCGTTACAGGTAGAAGCCAAAGTAGGAGATCAGAAAAAATATCTAGAAAAACCACTCTACTTCTCCTCTATGACAGCCAATAGTATGAGTTTGTCACTTGCTGTGGGAGATAAGAGCGTAGAGATAAAGCTACGCCAATATGCCCCTGTCGCCCAAGAAAAAGACTCTCCAAGCGAAAAGAGACTCAAAACAGAAAATGGCAAACCTGAATATATGGAGTGGGAGGTATCTGTAGACAACCAAAAGCGAGAGATTATCACCAAGCCCTACAGAGGCATGAATGGAAAGGTGCATCAGCTACATTTGGCGGGCGTGGATATCCAGTTTCGCGTAGGATCTAAAAACATAGAACTCCCTTTTGAAGTCAAACTTTTGGATTTTCAACTAGAGCGATATCCAGGATCTATGACCCCCGCTTCCTATGCGAGCGAAGTGGTACTCATAGACAAAGAGCAGGGGATAGAGCAGCCTTATAGGATTTATATGAACCATATTCTCAACCATCGAAACTACCGATTTTTCCAATCCTCCTATGATCAAGACGAGAAGGGTACAGTTCTCTCTGTGAATCATGATCCTGGTACTTTGCCTACATATATAGGCTATTTACTTTTATCTCTGGGTATGATTTGGAGCCTCTTTATCTCCAAAGGAAGATTCCAAAAGCTTCTCAAGGGTGCCCGCAAACTGCAGGGTACTACAGTCGCAGCAGCTATATTGTTGATAGGCAGTATGGTACCACAGCTTTCCTACGCTGCATCTCCAGAAATCTCAGAGAGCAAACTCGCACACATGAGGGCCTATGCCCTGCCTCATGCAGAGGCGTTTGGAAAACTTCCTGTGCAGGATCATCAGGGTCGGATGAAACCGATCGATACAGTTGCACATGAGGTTATCGCCAAGATTACAGGCAAAAGCACACTCTATGGATTGGAGCCCTCTCAGATGCTACTAGGTATGGTGATGGAGCCCTCT
>CAZEIN010000012.1:0-3890 GCA_964512425.1 uncultured Sulfurovum sp. | reverse complement strand
ATGAGTCTTTTAATACATCTGTCAATTCTTCAAATTCTTGAATCTTTTTTTCTAAAAAAATACGTAAATCATCTATCGCTCTTAGTATAATATCAATTTGATAATAAATGAAATAATTTAAATCATTATCATCATATTCTGTGTATAAATAGGACTTACTATACTTTACAGGTGCTTCTTTGAGTAATTTACTAATAGAAATATATTCAAAATAATTATAGCCATTTTTTAGCATAAACCAATAAAATAATGCTCTTGCTGTTCTTCCATTGCCATCTGAAAATGGATGGATATAGCCAATCATAAAATGTAAAATAATTGCCTTAACAATAGGATTAATAAACTTGGTTTCTGCATGGTCTTCATTTGCAAAATCACATAACTGTTTTAGCCGATATATTATTTCTTCATACCTAGGAGGTTGATAAATATTATTACCATCGTTATCCCCAATAAATATTTCATTATCTGTTCGAGTTTGACCAGCAATTACACCATTTTCATTTAAGCCTTGCGTTGCTATCTCATGAAATCCTAAAATCATATCAACTGTTAATCTCTCAGTTTTTACTTTTTTTACTTCTTTCATCAAAAAATAATTATTCACAATCATACGCTCATCAGGACTTTTAGGATTTCTTTCTGATACAATCATCTCTTTTGCAATTCTTCTTGTTGTAGAAGCACCTTCAAGTTGGGAACTATTAATAGCTTCTTCTATCACAAGAGATGAAAAAAGATAACTATTCCCAATAGAGTTTGTAGGCATAAGACCATCTCTTGAAAATTCAGATATTTTATAAAGGCTAGCTTGCAATGATTCATGCACCGAATAAGTAAAGAATTTATCTTGTTTAGTATGCAAGGCAATTATTTTTCTTCCCAAAGCTCTATGAAATTTCACGGCATACCAAGCGATTATTGGGTCATCATTATTCAATTTTGCATGATACTTCACTTTGTCCCAATAAATATATTTACCCTTTGCATCAACCTCTTTATATCTATGATGATACTTTAGATTGTCATCTGAAAATATATCATATAAACCTAATTTAAATTCAAATGGTACTTCTTCAATAATATTTTTTGCCATTTATCCTCTTTAAACTCAAAATTTTTATTTTGAGTTATGATAACCTAATTCTACTGTAAAGACCGTGTAAAGATACTATTTAAGCATATTTAATTTGAGTTTAACTCAATCCAAGAGCTATAAAACATCTCTAAACTCATCCTCAGTCAAAACCTCAACTCCCAACTTCAAAGCTTTATCATACTTAGACCCAGCATCATCACCATAAATCACATAGTCCGTCTTCTTAGACACAGAACCACTAACCTTGGCTCCAAGTTTCTCAAGCATCTCTTTGACTACCCCACGACTCACAGACATAGAGCCAGTAAGTACCACTGTCTTGTCTTTAAATGGATTTTCTTCGGCTTCAACCTTTTCTTCCACCGTAGGTTCTATCTCATCAAACAATTTCAATACAAAGTCATGGTTTACTCTCATAAACTCTAGCAAAGAGTTCGCCATCTCTTCGCCTATGCCGTCTATGGCTACTACCTCTTCTAGCGTGGCATCTACTATGTCCAGTCCAAACTCCAAGGCCAGTGACTTGCCTGCAACTTCACCGATGTGTTCTATGCCCATGGCTGAGATGAGTCTGTGCAGAGGTACGCCTTTGCTATCAGCTATGGCATCGAGTAGTTTATTGATACGCTTTTATTTGAAGCCTTCCATGCCCTCTAGGTCTGAAAATTCTAAATGATACAAACCTAAAATGTCTTTTATCTTCCCCTCTTTGACGAGTATCTCTACTATCTTGGAGCCTAGCCCATCTATGTTCATGCAGCCTTTTTTGGCAAAGTGGATGATGGAGTTGACGACTCTGTCTGGACAGTCTAAATTCTGACACTTGATGAGCGTACCCTCATCGAGCACTTCAGAGTGACAGGTGGGACATGTTGTGGGGCGTGTTATGGCTATTTCTGAGCCTGTTCGTCTGCCTGTGAGGACTTTGGTGATCTTGGGGATGACATCGCCGCTTCGGATGAGTATGACAGAGTCACCCACCATCAGTCCTTTGCGTTCTATCTCATCAAAGTTGTGTAGTGTGGCACGGGCTATCATCGCACCCTCTACCTCTACGGGTTCTACCTCTGCTACGGGGGTGAGGACACCCGTGCGTCCTACCTGTAGGGTGATGGCATGGACTTTGGTGACCTTTTCTACAGCAGGAAATTTGTAGGCGCACATCCATTTGGGTACTTTGACGGTGTAGCCTAGCTCCTCTTGGAGGTGGACATTATCTACTTTGATCACCATCCCATCCATCATCATCGGTATCTCATCACGCTTGGAGATGAGAAGCTGGTAAAAATCCTCTATCTCCTCCAGGGTGTTACATGCTTTGGCATAAGGGGGTTTGAGGAAGCCTTGGGCATAGATAAAGTCCATCTTTGCAGAGAGTCTGCTCTGCATCAGGCCATTCTCGCCCAATCCCCAAGGATAAAAGACCAATCGACGCTTGGCAGTCACGGCAGAGTCTAGCTGTCGCAGGCTCCCTGCGGCTGCATTGCGTGGGTTGGCAAAAGGAGCCTCCCCCTCGTCCAAACGCTCATGGTTGATGATCTCAAAATCATCCTTGCGTATCACCACCTCACCACGCACCTCCAGAAGCCCCTCATGGTCGATAGTGAGGGGTACAGAGCGGATCGTGCGTACATTGTCCGTCACCTCCTCCCCTATGACACCATCCCCACGGGTGATGGCACGTATGAGCTTGCCATCCTCATAGAGCAGGTTCATACTCGCTCCATCAAATTTGGGCTCACAAAAATAGTCGCAAGCACCCACATTTTTCACAACCCTATCCAACCACTCCTGCACCTCCGTAGGATTGAAAACATCCTCCATGCTCCACATACGCTTGATATGTGCGGCTTTGGAAAATTCATCTCGCACGATACCGCCCACACGCTTGGTAGGGGAGTCCTCTATGACATCATCAGGGTTGGCACGCTCATAATCTAGCACTTTGTGATAGAGCGTGTCATACTCTTCGTCAGTGGCGATAGGGTTGTCTTCTACATAATAAGCATGTGCCCATTGTTTGAGTTGTTCTATTTTTTGTTGGTAATGTTGTTTTGTCATTGGTTTACTTTGATTTTGAAAACAGTTCACTATGTGAGCCTATTCTGAGTAGCTGAAGTATGTGGTTCTCCACTCTGTAAATTACTAAATAATCACCACTAATATGAAATTCTCTACAGTCCTTATAGTTTCCAAGAAGTTGGTGGTCTTTTGCCTCTTTTGGAAGCATTTCTTCTGCGATTAATTTGGATAAAAATGATATATATCTACTGTAGTGTTTATCGCTCAAAACTATTTTTCGATACTCTTTGATGTGTTGCTTGTGCCGTTTCAACACAAGCATTATGCCTCTCTCTCTTTTATCATCTCTTCTAGTGTTACCTCTTCCATATTTATGCCATTACGGGCATCTTCAATCACGTGCATTGTCAATGCATTGGGGATTTTTAACTCCATAGGGATACCGCGTTCACGTTTAATTCCTTTCATAAACATCGTAATGGCTTGTGAAGTGGTAATGCCTATCTCAGATAAAATTTTTTCGACATCTTTTTTTAGGTCCACGTCTATTCTGGCTCTTACGGTTGCATCTAGTGACATAGAAATCCTTTTTTGTTCATTGTAGCACAATAGGGCTACAATGTCAATCTCTATAGTGAACTTTCTCTTTTTTCCCATAAAATTTAGGATCAGTGCCTAGGATATAGAGATCGAGGAAGGCTTTGGTGCGGGCGAGATACTCTCTGGCTCTCATGCGGTAGGCTGCGGCTGTGTGGGGGAGGTCTTTGGC
>CAZEIN010000011.1:0-6420 GCA_964512425.1 uncultured Sulfurovum sp. | reverse complement strand
TTATGTGTGAAAGTTGAGTAAATATTAAGAAAAATATCAGATTTCATTTTAAGTTTTATGTAAAAAATAGCTTGAACGCACTATAATTTACTAGATTTTGCTTTAAAATTGAATCATAATGAGGGAAATATGCAGAGAATTGTGGTGCTATTTATCATTATTATATCCGTACTCTATAGTGCTGACCATATGCTTCTGGCATCGTTTAAGCATCAAAAAGACGCTAGAAATGCTGTCAAAGTTTTTGATAAAATACTAAGAGATATTAAGGGAAATCACCGATCCCAAATAGTGCAAAAGAACGGTAGCTATCAAGTTGTTCTCAATGGAGAAGTATCTGCTGTGAAAGAGCAAGAGATTGCTGAGGCGGTGAATGCCTATTTTGGAGAAACCTTGATAGAAGAGATGCCAAAAGAGAAAAATCATCATTTTTTTGGCAAAGCAGTATTTGGGGCAGGATATGATGACAATATCTATCATCATACCGATATTGAAACTACACCCTATGCAGATTTACTGATCGAGAACAATACAACCATGCTCTCAGATACCTTTCATCGAGAGATACTTGCATTGCAACATCAATATCAGTTTGATGATACCGTTTGGAGTTGGGGATCAATGGTTATGGCATACAACAAGACCCATACTTCATATGACGATCTAGATTTACTACAATTGGCTCTCTATAGCGGCCCACAATATGCCAAGGGAAAATATAGTCTTGCATTGTCTGTCTATGAAAAGAAGCTTTGGTTTGGCGGTGAATCCTATATGGACACCTATGGCGTTATATCTAAGTATCGCTATCTATTGAACGAAGAGATGAGATTGCATATTCAGGTAGAGGTTTCTAAAAAACGTTTTATCGAAGAGGATCAAAAGGATTGGGACAGTAATCGTATAGAGTTGAAAAATACCGTTGAGCTTATGAAAAATAGAAAACGGTATTTTATAGGAGAATTAGGTATCTATGGTGAACGTAGAGTACAAGGAGGCAGAACAGATGTGTCTTATGATGCCTTGTATATCTCAGGTAAATATCTACTTCCAGTTTGGAAAGATGGTCTGCTGAGTACCAAAGTGAGTTATGAAACACGGGATTATAGTGAAAAGCATCCAAATTTACCAGAAAGAACAGATGATAAATGGAAGGCGACCGTAGAACTTTCTCACAAAATTACAGAAGATGTGACGGCCAAGTTAAACTATACGTATACGCAAAGTGATTCGAGTATCAATCTCTACACCTATGACAGTAGTGTAGTGATTCTAAATATGTCTACATTATTTTAAGGAGAAGAGATGAAACAAGTACTGTTTGTAGTATGGGTGTTAAGTGTTTTAGTGTCATCAATCCATGCATTTGTTGGGGTTGTCGAACGACATAGCGGACAAGCATTTGTATTGAGAAGTGCAAAGACAATCAAAGTCTATAATGGGCTCAAACTCAAAAAGAAAGATACCATCAAAACCAAAAAGAATGCATGGGTAAAACTGAGGCTTAATGATAATACGGTGATTAATGCGGGACAAAATGCCAAATTGGTGATTCAGGAATATCTCTATACTGAAAAATCTAATTCAAAAGCCTCTTTTTCATTTGTTAAAGGTCTTTTTAGAACCATTACTGGGAAAATAGGGAAAGTGGCACCTGCTCAGTTTAAAGTACACACACCCAATGCAACTATCGGGATCAGGGGGACAGAGTTTTATGTGGACATTTCACAGAAAAGCGAGAAAGTATTGTGCACAAGAGGTGCGATCTTTGTCAGTAGTGCTTTAGGTGAGATAGAAGTGGAAGCAGGAAGACAGATGCTAATGAACGGAACACAATACAAGATTCAACGTGTAAAATTAAATCGTATTAAAAAAGCGGTGGGTATACCTATTTCAAGAGCAACACCTAAGGAGAGAGCCTTAATTGGGCGACGTAATGCTGGAGCGATTATATCTCGACCAAACCAAAATAACCGGTTGCCTAGGGAGGAGAGCACAGGACAAAATAGTGCGATAGAGCAGGAAAATACGACTGTAATTGATAATCCTATACCAGAGGTTCCTCCGCATAATCCCTGTCCTGCACCCAGCTAAATCATGCAAAAAAACAGGGTCAGTATAGTCATTTGGCTGAGTATTTTACTGACGGTTGGGACAGCATATCTCTTTTTGCAAAAGGGCGTATTTGCTACGATTGAAAGCCGTGTTCGTGATCTCTTTTTTATACCTTATGATAAACCATCTCAAACCAACCGTATTGTTATTGTAGATATTGATGAAAAAAGCCTACAAGCTTTGGGACAGTGGCCTTGGGAGCGAAGTATTGTCGCTCAATTGATCGAGATACTTTCTCGGAGTGGTGCAGCGGTGATAGGATTGGACATGGTATTTGCAGAGGCAGATAAGACTTCTCCTTCCTATATTGATCATAAATTACATTTAAGGCTTGATAATCCCTTAGACTATGATGTGCATTTGGCAAAATCTTTGCAGTCAGCACCCATTATTGCAGGATATACATTTAATATGGAGAGCAATGATACCAAAGGGAAAGTAGCACATATCCCAGGGCTAATCATAGAGCGCAATAAGCAAGGGGCATCTATACGATGTGCTAGTGGAGTGATTTCCAATATACCTATTCTCCAAGAGAGTGCATATTCAAGTGGTTTTTTTAATGTATTTCCTGATGAGGACGGTATTATCCGTAGTATACCTTTGCTTATTGGCTACCAAGAGAACCTTTATCCTTCTCTCGCACTGGAGATGGTACGATATCTCTACCATGAAGATAAAGTAATAGTGCAGTATACACAAGATGGAGTGGTGTCTGTCGCTATAGGGGAACGGGAAATCCCTACAGAGCGAGATAGCCAAATGGCGATTCGTTTCAGAGGTCCTTCTCGTACCTTTACCTATGTGAGTGCGATTGATGTATTAAGGCATGACGTTGATGAGAAGCTACTCCAAGATAAGTTGATTCTCATTGGAAGTTCCTCTAGTGGGCTATTTGATCTGCGTGCAACACCTATTGATAATGTGATTGCAGGAGTCGAAATCCATGCAAATATCATTGATAATATTTTACAAGGCGATTTTCTTTTTTCTCCTGATTGGGTATTTGGTTTTGATGTATTATTCTTTATTGTACTGTTTAGTGTATTTTATATTCTTTTTCTCTCTCTTGGTATTGTCGGTATTTCTTTGGTAGCACTAGCAGGACTTGTGGGGTTATACTTTGCAGTGAGATGGATACTGTTTTCGCATGGGATATTAATCGATGTGCTTGCCCCTTTCGTTGCTCTTGTATCTGCATTATTGTCTGCTGTATTTATCAACTACTTTTATGAGAGCAGACAGAGAAAACAGATTCGTAGGATTTTTGATAAAAAAGTTTCCCCTTCCGTAGTGGAAGAGCTCATAAATCATGAAGATATCCTCCAAAATAGAGAAGAGGAGATTACGATATTGTTTAGCGATATCCGAGAGTTTACGACTATCGCAGAGCAAATAGGGTCACCACAACGTTTGATTGCTCTGCTAAATAGCTATATTACACCTATGACAGAAATTATTTTAGAACAAAAAGGTACCGTAGATAAATTTATGGGAGATGGGATTATGGCTTACTGGAATGCTCCTAAACCACTAGCCACACATGCCGATATGGCGGTGACCACAGCCTTGATGCAACAAGAGGCACTAGTGAGCTTGAATAAAGAGATCTACAAAGAGTATGGGGTTGAATTTCAGATTGGTATTGGTATCAATACGGGTAAAGCTATTGTAGGGGAGATAGGCTCTGTGGGTCGATCTGACTATACTGTAATTGGAGACAGTATTAATCTCGCTTCCAGAATTGAGCATCTCAACAAACAATACCATACAAAAATATTGATTTCTGAGTATACCAAAAATGCACTCTTTGAGCAGTATGAAATACATGAAATCGATACGGTACAAGTGAAGGGGAAGCATGAGAAAGTACGAATTTTTGAGGTACTTCAAAAAATATAATTTGTGTTACTGCAATAATTTAAGTATAATGTATTTTTGAACTTCATAGAGAGGAAAAGTGTATGCGGCATATCAAGATTTTAGGTGCATCAGGCTCCCTTACTTCTAATCAAGGCACCACATGTTTACAGCTTTCACATGATACGCTGATCGATGCGGGTAATGTAATCAGTAGTTTAGGCGAGGCTGCCAATAATATAGAGCATATTTATTTGACACATTCCCATTTTGATCATATTTCTGATATTCCTGCGATACTGGATCTTTTTTTTACTTCCAAAACACGTACGCTGCACCTTTATGGACTCAAGGAGACCCTAGAGGTTTTAAAAAACTCTCTTTTTAACCGGCATATTTTTCCTGACTTTAGTGAGATTGACCTGGTAGATGGTTCGGGGAAAAGTATTGAGTATCACGAAGTGACGTTATATCAAAGATATGAAATTAATGGTATCACTTTGATGGCTTTCCCTACCAATCATACAGTTGCAAGCTGTGGCTATGTCATTCAAAAAGAGGACACCTCTATTATGTTTACCTCAGATACAGGGCCGTGTGATGAGGTGTATCGTATTCTCAATGAAGACCTCACAATCAAAACATTGATTACAGAGGTCTCTTTCCCTTCTATGTATCAGAGGCATGCAGAGGAGTCGTTGCACTTAACCCCTACGATGCTTTTTGAAGAGCTTAAAAAGCTTAAACGAGAAGACATACGTATACTGGTGATGCATGTAAAACCAACCTTTTCAGATATGATTGCACAAGAGCTTTTGGTGCACAAGGATACACCACGCCCTATCACTATCTTGTATGATGGGGATAGTGTACCTTATGGAAATCAAGAGATAAAGCCGAGTAGTAAATCAATTTATGGACACTATAATACCCTACTTAAAATAGGCATTGCATTGACTGCAGAACAGAGTCAGGTACGGTTAGCAGAGGTTATTCTCAAGAGTGCACGGGATTTAACCCAGTCGGATGCAGGAACATTTTATCTCTTGAGTGATGATGGAAAGTTTCTACAGTTCCAAGCTGTCCAAAATGATAGTATTGTATTTTGTAATCAAGAGGGTGAACAATCTATTCCTTGGGCACCTATACCATTATACTATGATGATGGGACTGAGAATCATGCATTGGCAGCATCACATTGTGCTTTGAGTAAAGACTTGGTTAGTATCAAAGATATCTACAGCCTTGACCCTCAGTTTGATTTTCATTCTACATTGGCCTATGATCGTCAGAGTGGCTACTACTCTCATTCTATGTTATTGATCCCTCTGATTGATTTTGATGAGAACCTTATTGGTGTGTTGCAATTGATTAATAAGCTGGATAATTTTGGCAATCCAACAGCCTATAGCGATGATGATGTACAAGTGATTAGTGCACTCGGCTCTCAGGCAACCATCTCGATCACCAATCAAAAACTGAAAAATGATTTTGAATTACTCTTTGAGAGTTTTCTAAAAACAATTAACTTGGCACTGGATAAAAAGTCTCCTCACATGAAAGGACATATCCAAAGAATGTTAGAGCTAACGATGTTGATTGCCAATGGCATTCATCAAGATACAGCATTCTTCGTGAATAAGCGTTATACGAAGACTGAGCTCAAGACCATTGAGATTGCAGCGATGATGCATGACATTGGCAAAATTACGACACCAACACATATCATGGATAAAGCAAGAAAATTAGAGACTATTTTTGACAGAATAGAACTGGTGAGATTGAGGTTAGAGCTTCTCAAGATAACGTCCAAAAGATCAATAGAGCATGGGCTTGATGATAAAGAGATAGACGAAGCCATGCAATTTCTCGAAGCAGCCAATTATGGCAGAGAGTATTTTGATGAAGAGAAGATACGGAGGATACATGAGATTGCAAACTGGAAAGTAATGATTAATGGCAAAGAGAGTGCCATGCTTGATGAAGATGAAGTGAGAAATCTTATTGTGAGCAAAGGCACACTTACGCAAGAACAAAGAGATATTATTAACCACCATGCGACGATGAGTATAGAGATGCTTCACTCTATTCAGTTTCCTAAAAAGTATCAAAGGGTACCAGAGATTGCCGGCAATCACCATGAAAAAATCAATGGTACTGGCTATCCCAAGGGTCTCAAAGGCGATGAGATCTCCTTTGAGGCCCGTATCCTGGCGATTGCAGATATCTTTGAAGCCTTGACTTCTCTGGATAGACCTTACAAAAAAATCAATATGCTCTCGGAAGCGGTACAGATACTCTGGGATATGGCAAATAACAATGATATTGATAGAGAGATATGTCGATTTTTCTATGAGAGTGGACTCTATTTAGAGTACGCCAAACGTCATGTTCCAGAAGCGTATCTTGATGAGGTGCAGATAGACTTTTCATTTGATTAGCCCA
>CAZEIN010000010.1:0-1860 GCA_964512425.1 uncultured Sulfurovum sp. | reverse complement strand
AATCAAACATGCCGGAGGGTATGTCTCCCTCTATGCCCATCAAAACAGCATCGCCGTCAAACGGGGGCAATATGTCAAACGAGGACAGGTGATTGGCTATGTAGGCAATACGGGTCGAAGTACAGCACCCCACCTACATTTTGGGCTCTATCAAAATGGAAAAGCAGTCAGTCCTATGAAGTGTATAGGACGAAAATCTGTAGGCAAAAAACGTACAGAGATCAAGCAACTCACCAAACATAAAGTTGTGCCCATTAAACAAGCCAAAGCCAACAAAGTACGGATTTTACAAGCCATACAAAAAGCACCACAGGCATTTCGATGGCAAACCTATGTCAGACCCTACACTATGATTTCAGAGAGGAGTAAATATGAAGAATCAAATCAAACATTTTAAGCTCAACCCCCTTACGGAGCCGCAGTTTATCTCTGCATCCTTGGCTACTTATGAGCAAAACGGCATCGCCAAAGACTGGGAGGTAGTAGAGGCGCATGACAGTGTTGCTATCCTCATCTATCACAAGGAGCATGAGAGCTTTGTACTGGTCAAGCAATTTCGTCCAGCAGTCTATCTCAATAACCGAGACGGCATGACTATAGAGCTCTGTGCAGGGTTGGTTGACAAGCAGTTGACACTTGCCCAGATCGCCAAGGAGGAGATAGAGGAGGAGTGTGGATTTGATGTGCCTGTAGCGTCACTAGCATACATCACCTCATTTCATACCTCAGTAGGGTTTGCAGGGAGCAAACAAGCGATGTACTATGTAGAGGTGGATGAGTCTATGCGTGTCTCAGAGGGCGGCGGGGTCGATACAGAGCTCATAGAGGTGATTGAGCTGCCTACCTCAAAAGCCCAGACCTTTATCTACGATGAAACGATTGCCAAAACACCAGGGCTGATGTTTGCGTTTATGTGGTGGAGAGACAGGGGAGCATAGAGCCCTATTGCTCCTCGTCACAGTACCTTTTGTTTAGACAGCCATAGGCTTCGATGCGTCTGTCTCTGAGAAATGGCCAGATATCTCGTACCTCTTTGGTGCGTGTATGCTCTATCTGGGCATAGAGTATGGTCTCCTCTTGATGGCTAGCATGGGCGAGCATCTCTCCTTGGGCACCACAGACAAAACTGTTCCCCCAAAAGCGTATCCCCTCTAGCGTGCCTGAGCTATCTGGCTCAAACCCTACGCGGTTACAGCTCAGTACAGGTATGGCATTGGCGATAGCATGCGAGCGTTGGATGATGATCCAGCTCTCTAGCTGTCTGGCTCTCTCGGCATCGCTATCTGTATCAAACCAGCCTATGGCAGTAGGATAGATGAGTAGCTCTGCACCTTTGAGTGTCATGATGCGTGCAGCCTCAGGATACCACTGATCCCAACAGATGAGTACACCCAATCTGCCCACGGAGGTATCGATAGGCTCAAAGCCCAAATCCCCAGGCGTAAAGTAGAATTTTTCATAAAATCCTGGATCATCGGGGATATGCATTTTGCGATACTTCCCTGCCACTGATCCATCTGATTCAAAGACTACGGCAGTATTGTGATAGAGCCCGTGAGCACGCTTCTCAAACAGCGAAGTCACCAACACGACACTGTACTCTTTGGCGACTGCTGACCAGTATACACTATCCTCTTCAAAATCATTTGCATACTTGAAAAATTGGGTATCTTCGCTCTGGTAAAAATATTCATTTTGATGGAGCTCTTGGAGTACAATCAGTTGTGCTCCTTGTTGTGCAGCTTCTTGGATGTGCCTGCTACTTGCCTCCATCGTAGAGGTTTTTGAATGGCGATATTTTTGTTGTATGAGTGCAGTTTTCATGAGAGTAGTGTATCCAAAGTTCACTTTTTAACTCTT
>CAZEIN010000009.1:0-1873 GCA_964512425.1 uncultured Sulfurovum sp. | reverse complement strand
TAAAAAGGAAAAATAAATGGCATTTTATTCAAAGAATTATGATCTATTTCTCGGAGCGACACAAAGCTTCTGTCAACAGTGTGACAACCTCCATCAACTGGTTGACACCCATGTAGTAACCAAGGACAATGAAGTATTTTTACGCAAGTTTTGCCCCAAATGTGGGGAGTCGATGGTCAAAATCTCTACAGACTACGACTACTACAAACGCTGCGAAGCCTATCTCAAGCAACCTGATCTACCAGAGAAAGCTCTCACAGAGGTCCAGAGGGGATGCCCCTATGACTGCGGGGTTTGTCCTCAACATCAAAACCACCCTTGTCTGGCACTGTTCAATGTCACTGATGAGTGCAATATGAAATGTAACATCTGCTACTACGCAGCAGAGCCAGGATTGGGCAACCATCGCAGCATGGAAGAGATAGCACAGATGCTAGATACGCTGCTGGAGACTGAGAGTGAGCCAGATCTCATCCAAGTCACAGGAGGAGAGCCCACTACCCATCCTCAGATCATAGAGATTCTAGAGTTTCTCAAACAATCACCAGTCAGGCACCTCATGCTCAATACCAACGGCATCCGTATCGCAGAGGATGAGGATTTTGTCAGAGCCCTCAAAAAGCTAGGTGCTGGGTTCGAGGTCTATCTACAGTTTGACTCATTGGATGCAGCAGTACTACGAGATATCCGAGCCAGAGACATGAGAGAGGTGAGATACCAAGCCCTAGCGATGCTGGAGAAGTATCGTATCTCGACTACAATCGTCTCTATCATCAAAAAGGGACTCAATGATCAGGAGATTCCTCAGATACTGGCATTTTCTCGCAAGTACCGATGCATCAGGGGTGTGGTATTTCAGCCTGTCCAAGAGGCAGGACGTATCGAGGCGGAGGGAGATTTTCGTATCACACTCTCAGAGATTCGCCAGATCATTATCGAGGATGAGGGCAATCCATTCAACGATGAAGATATGATACCGCTCCCCTGCGATCCTCACAAGATCGGTGTAGGCTATGCTGCCAAGACCATGGGTATAGACGCAGAGGGCAGTCCCTATGCCAACCTCATGCCAGTCACAGGACAAATCCCCAAAGAGATCATCACTGAGCAGAGAGGTACAGTGGCATTTGAACAAGACAGAGCGTTTGTCAAAACCATCGTAGAGACGGTGAGTCTCGATACTGCCATGGGAGAGAGTATCCTCACTGACAAGATCAAAACCAAGCTTTTTTGCTGCTGGCCGAGCTTTTTGAGTCCTGCGGATATGGGGTATGAAAATGTCTATCGTATCGTTATCATGGAGTTTAGTGACCTACACAATTTTGATACCAGCAATATCAAACGAGAGTGTAATTTTATGATAGAGCCAGACAGAGTGATCCCTTTTAGTACCTACAATATGGGGATACCATTTTCTCAGTGAGTATTTCGGGATTTGGGTTTTAAATCACTCTTTTATAAATGCAAGATATAATAAAACAATAGGAGCCTATCAATGACAATAACACAAATAGAAACAAACATAACCAAACTCATAAAAAACTTTTCGCGAGACTCTTTTGTGTTTGATTTTCTCTTGGCTTATGGTGAGCCAAAGGCTACTATCACACGACTCAAAAAAGGTGATCTAAATCAGCTTGAATCCAAGGGTGAACTCACTCAGAGAAAGAAGCTGTTTTTCAAGGAGGCTACGGCTAATCTGCATGGGACTATTGAGGGTCTCAGAACTGATAGTGCTACCCAGAAACAAAAGCCTAGATTTATCATCGTAACAGACTATGAAACACTACTTGGCTTTGATACCAAAACTACTGATACCTTAGATGAAAGAGAACAACACTCAGAAAAAACATTAGCACAGCTTTATGACCCA
>CAZEIN010000008.1:0-2410 GCA_964512425.1 uncultured Sulfurovum sp. | reverse complement strand
TTCAAAAACAGATCAGATGCAGAAGCATATTCCAAGCAATACAGTGGCAAAAGAATCATGCCCTTTGATAAAGTCTCCAATGCACTTATCAAACTACTCAATGGAAGGATATAAACATGGCTAAACCTACCCCTATCGATGAAGAAATCATCCTAGACCCCAAACGCTATATCGTCAGTGAAACAGATGAAAAAGGCAAAATCACCTTTGCCAATGACTACTTTATAGAAGTGAGTGGATACAGTACGGAGGAGCTCATTGGCAAGCCTCACAATATCGTGCGTCACCCTGATATGCCTAAAGTCGTATTCAAGCTCCTCTGGGAAACAATCTCTCAGGGGAAAAACATCAATGCTGTTGTTAAAAACCTCGCAAAAGATGGTAGATACTACTGGATATTTACAGAGTTTGAATCTAGAAGAGATACCGATACCGGAGAGATCATTGGCTACCATGCCGCCAGAAAAGATGTCTCTAAACATGTTATAGAGATTATTTCTGATCTCTATAGTAAACTATTAAAAATAGAACAAGATGAAAGCGTAGAGGCTTCAGAAGAGTATCTCATTGCATTCCTCAAGGAGAAAGGAAATGAGATTGATTTTGCAGATATTATGGAAGAAATTCATCTATTTTACTAGAGTGAATAAATCTATTTTTTCCTCTTTTTTTAGCCTCATACATAGCAAAGTCAGCATCATTAATTACTTCTTGAATGCCACTCTTTTTTTCTGGAAATAGCTTTATACCAATACTGGCACTTATTTTTATCATCTTACCATCAATAATATAGGGTAGGGAGAGATTTTGAATAATACCTTTAGTAATAATGCTTGCGCGACGACGTGCTTTTTTCTTACTATGGCTCAAATCAACAAGTATAATACAAAACTCATCTCCACTCATACGTGCAAGATAGTCTTCAACACGAATGCTTGATTGCATTCTCTTTGCAACTTCTTTGAGTGTCTCATCCCCTATTAGATGCCCATATTTATCATTTATTCCTTTAAAATTATCTACATCTACGAATAAAAATGCATTATAAAAATGGTGACGATTGGCTCTAGCAAACTCTTCTTTTAGCTTTGTCATCATAGATTCTCTGTTAGGTATTTGCGTCAAAAAATCATACTTTGCTCTGTGCATTGCCCTCTCTTGTGCTTCTTTTAGCTCAGATATATCCAGAAATTGTGCCATACAATGTGTGGTTTCATTATCTTTGTTCTTAATAGAGACAACAGAAAGCTTATTGATATATACTTTTCCTGTTTTTCTCTTGTTATATATCTCTCCACTCCAGTAACCATGAGTAACAAACGCTTGCCATATTTTTTTATACAGACCTTTAGGATTTTTAGAAGAGCCTAGCATCTTGGGACTCTTTCCGATTACTTCACTAGCCTCATATCCAGTAATTCTACTAAACGCTCTATTGACTCTCATAATCACCCCCCTAGGATCCATAATCATCATCGCCTCATGTGCTTCAAAGGCATAGGAGGCAACCCTCAAGTCCTCTATAAGCTTCGCTTCATTAGCCATAGACCTCACAAGCGTATATAAAGCGAACAGAAACGATATCCCAGACAATAGCCAAAGCAACAAGGTTATAAAAAGAGAGTGCTTTGCTTTGTCATGAACACTCTCCATTCCTGTTATAAATCTCCCTATAATAAGCAAAGAGAGCTTCTCAAACTCATCAATTCTCAGTGTGCTGATATGAAACCAATCCCTAGCATCATCCTGAGTCAGTTTATCTGCCCAGAAATCATCCCTATACCTTTCTACTCTTTTTTGCGCCTTTACTGTAATCACTTTATTGTAGAGCATCATACATCTAGGAGAAAGGTCTTCGTGTAGCTCTTTTGTAAATTTATGCTGTTCAAAGATTAACTCTCTTAGCGCACTTCGCTGTACAAGAGATTTGTCTTGAGATAAAAGCTGCTTATAGAGATAGGCTCTCTCTAGCCCAGCTTTTTCTTTGATCTGTTGGATTTTATAGATATCTACAGAGCTGCTAAAGCTCTGATGTGAATAGGTAGACAAACTATAGATGAGATTGATTAAATTTGTATTGATTTTGGTATAGTATTCAATCACATCTACAAAATGAACCTCATGCTTTTGTACCTGCGATCTCATCCGAGTCAACTGTCTCATTTGTGCCAAAATTTCTTTTATTTTTACCTTATTTCTAATCAAGAGTGTCGCTTCTAAGTCTCTCTTTTCTTGTGATACGAGATTCTGATATAATAAAAACTGTTGATAGGCATTATCGGTAGATTGGTAGCGCTGGAGCAACTCGTCCATATAAGGCTCACTGTCAGCCAATACAACATATCCAGAGCTCAGTCCCCTCTCTATCTGTATATTATGTACCAGCTCAGCCACTGTTTTTGTGATTTTT
>CAZEIN010000007.1:0-6960 GCA_964512425.1 uncultured Sulfurovum sp. | reverse complement strand
ATAGAGGCAAATACCAATAATGAGGCGATTAATAGACTCAATACAGAAGGGGTGATCGTCAGTGGGTGCGGGAAAAACAGTACAGCCAATATAGATCCAGAGACCATAGAGGCCAAAGTGATTGAGAGTGATCTGGAGATAGATGCAGGACTGCTCTTTACACAGATGGGGCAATTTTACACCGAGTGCCCCCTCTATGAGGAGACAGGCTGTGTGCATACCGCCAAGCTCTATATCGATGAGAAGCACTCGTTTGTCGGTGAAGATATCGCCCAGCACAATGCATTGGACAAAGCGATAGGCAAAGCACTGCTTGCAGAGGTAGATATGGGTCGCTCTTTCTTGATGGTTAGCGGCAGGTTGAGTTCGGAGATGGTCGCCAAGGCAGTGATGCATCAGATACCTATCCTCGCCTCTCGTACCGCTTCTACCTGTTTGGGATTGATGATTGCTGAGAAGTTTGGTTTGACATTGATAGGTTTTGTGCGTGGAGATCGGATGAATATCTATCGTCATCCACAACGAATTAAGACGTAATCTCTAGTTTGCGTTCATCAAATTGGTATTTGCCATTTTGTATTTTTGTAAGGATACCTTTGTTGTTTAATTGCTTGAAGAGTTTGATGATAGTGGGTTTGCTGATGTTTGTGTGTTCCATAATCTCGCTATAGGAGTAGTTGAGTATGTGGTTATCATCTAGGTTTCGGATGATGAAACGCACCAAAGCCACCTGCTTGCCATCGATGACTGCAGCGATGGTTTTGATGATATTTTGGGTGCGATTGATCTCTTTTTGTTGGATGAGAGGTCTGAGGATATCATGGAGCGAGTTGAGGAGTTCTTTGATGCTGATGGGTTTGACCAGATAGTTTTCGACCTTGAGTTTGATTGCCTCTAGGAGGAGCTCCGTGTCAGTATGGGCAGTCGTGAGGATAGCTGGGATTTTGAGCCCCATCTCCTCCTTGATATGCCTGAGGCACTCTATGCCACTTTCGTTTTCGAGTAGAATATCAGAGATAATGACATCTATGGTATGGTTATGTAGTATCTCTATTGCTTCTTGGCAAGTACGCACTGCAAAAATCTCGTTGGCAAAGTCCTCTAGTACTGTTGTGGTGTGTTTGAGTACCTCTATTTCGTCTTCTATATAGAGGATATTAAATCCATTGAGTATTTCAAAGTCTCTTTTTTTCATAGGCATTACTCCTTTGGCTCTCTTTGGGGATCTCTACGGTAAACATGGTACATTGTTGTAAAGCACCATCTTTGGATCCCATCTTATGTTGTATATTTTTACAGTTTATTTGTCCATGCATATGTTTTTCTACAATCTGTTTGGACATATAAAGCCCGATACCTGTACCCACACTCTTGTGTTTTGTAGTAAAGTAAGGTTCAAAAATCTTTGTTATTATACCATCTTTAATACCTCCTGCATTGTCTATGGTACTAATGATGGCATGATGTGATGCATCTTTGACAATAATCAGGATTTTTTTTTCAGAGATTGAGGTATGAGAGAGGGCGTCTTTGGAGTTATTGATGAGATTGAGTAGGATATGTGTAAGTTCATTTTCATAACTATAGATGAGAATATCTTCTTTCATTTCCAAGGTAATCATAATCTTTTCTTTGCTGAGTTGGTATTTACTTAAATCTATTGCTTTTTGAATACTTTCTCTAAGTGCAAAGCGCTTGTGTATCTTATGCGGATGGAAAAAGGTTCTGAAATCTTCGAGGGTATCGGACATATTTTTAGACAGCAGCATAGCATCATTGACTCTGGATTCGATAAACTTTTCATCCAGTTTTCCAGAGAGAAACTTGGCTTCAAATCCTTGGATAATCATCGTCAGAGCTCCCAGTGGTTGCCTCCATTGATGTGCGATATTTTGGAGCATCTCTCCTAGGCTAGCGAGCTTGGCTTGCTGGAACATGACTTGGTCTTTTTTTCTACTGTTCTCTACCTCTTTTGTAATTCTATTTTCTAGCGATTCATTGAGTACTCTGAGCTCTTTGGTTTTGGCAAATACTTTGGATTCTAGTGATTCATTGAGTCGTTTAAAATGGTTGATAATCAACAAAGAGATCAAGATACTGAGAAAAAAAGTAAACCCAATAAGTAAAAATAGCATCAAAATACTGGTAGTAAACATACGGTCATTTCGATTCTTTTCCGCTATTGCTTCCTTGAGGTGTATCTGGATGAGACTAGAGAGATAGATATTGATAGAGTTGATATCCAACGAGATGCTTTCTATCGTCTGGTTGAGTAGCTCTGTGTGGTTTTGTTGAATATACTGGATGAGCAGTGTGCTTTTTTGGTCAATGCCCTTCATCTTTTTTTTGACTTTGGAGACGAGACTTTTTTGGTAAAAACTCTCATGACTAACAGTATACTCGAGTAGAAAAAAGTTGAGCCACGCATTGGCAAATTGTGGCAAACCACCGATATGTTCATTGACGGAGTGTGTATAGTTCTTCCATTGGGTATGGATGATCTCTCTGGCAGATTCGATGACTTCAATAGCATCGACTGTATTGATATTGCGATTTTTGATATCATAGAGTGTATCATAGATATTCACAGCGTATATATCTTTGATATCTTCTAGATTGATCTGGGGGATGGTGCGTTTCCGATAGAGGGTTTCATAGTCATATTTGATCGCAAAGATAGAAACCATCATAAAAAATCCAATCGACATCATGCCCAGTGAAATGATGCCGATGAGTAGCTTGGTTTTTTTGGAAAACTCCACACCATCAAGTATTTCGTTTGCTTTGGCATAGAGCCTTCTCATGGGCTTGTCTCCTCTACCAAATGGAATTGCCCATCTCTAAAAATAGAGAGATAAACCCTATTGAGTAACTGTGTATGGCGGTAGCTGATAGGGATTTGTCCGATGGCATGTGTGGGCAGGTTTTTGAGTTGCACGAGAAACTTCTTTTGTGTGATATGCCCTCGAATGTTTTTCAATGCTTGCACCACTGCTTTGGCAGCCAAAAAAGACTCAAATGATGCATAGGAGGGTTGGCTTTTGGGGAAGTAGTGATGTAAGATTTTTCGATAAGATTTGGCAACTTTGAGGGGTTTGCTGTCATAGGAGGGTACAGTGAGAGAGAAATAGATATTGTCACCCTGACCATGGAGCTCACCGATGAGTGCATTGGCATTGACAAAAGAGATAGGTGCAAAACGTGTTTGTTTACCATAAAGCTCACGCCATGTCTTGATAAATCTGGCACTGGGTTTGTAGGCACCTACGAGTATGATGGCTTCTGGGCGGGCAGCTTGAATCTCGTAGAGGGCATGTTTGATAGAGAGAGTATTACGCTTGTAGGTGCCTTCCCCTACCAGCTTGAGAGCTCTTTGGTCAAGTGCTTTGATAGTGGCATTGTATCCAGCGATACCATAATCATCATTTTGATAAAAGATGGCAAAACGTTTTATTTTTTTGACATGGTGGAGATACTGGATGATATTTTCTATCTCTTCATCGTAGGAGCTCCTAAAGTTGACGATATTATTTACGCGCCCGTTTCGTAAGAAAGAAGCACCCGTGTAGGGTGCAATAAAAGGGATATCCTCTATGATAGGGAGTATCTTTTTGGTTGTAGGCGTGCCAACAAACCCAAAGAGCCCAAAGACTTGATCTCGGTCGATCAACGTACGGGTATTTTTGAGTGTATTTTGTGGTTCATATTTATCATCATAGTGGATGAGCTTGATAGGTGTACCTCCGATGCCACCCTCTGCATTGGTATAGTGAAAATATGCATTGGCACCCTCTAGTACCTCTTGCCCTAGTTCTTTGTTGATGCCACTGAGAGGCAGAGATGCCCCTAGAGTAATAGGGTTCCATACTCGATGGGCAGGATAGAGTACATAGAGAAGAAACAGTCCAATGACAAGCATCAAATAAAGTAAATACTTTTTTACCATGTTTTCCTTTCATGCTGCCCATTAAACACACACTATGATTATACAGTAAAATGATTTCATTATTCTCTAGTTATAGTAGAAAGTTGTAAATATTACTATTCTCTTTAAGAATGAATCAAGGCTAGATATTCTATACTTTGATAAAGTTTTCTTTACCGATTGGAGGAGATATGGAAAAAGAGTTTCTCTACTATGAGAGTAGTCCGCTAGAATTCCCCTTGGATGAATCTATCCATGTAGTACAATCTATGCCACATGAGAGATTTATAGTCTCCAATATAGACATTCAAAACACTGAAATATTCGCACCTGAGATCAATTTCTATCTGCAAAATACCCATGAGAGTATTGCCCAAAAGATTGTGCATCTCCACAAGCTTTATCAAGCCAGACTATCAGTCTATGATTTGGCTCAGGAGCTAGACTATCAGCAAGAGGTTGGTAAAAAAGTTTTAATTGTCTCCCAGGAAAAAGAGGGGGAATTGTCTGAAAAATTGGCTAAAGATGGATTTTCCTGTATTGTTTTGAGTCCCAAAGAGATCAAAGACATACAGGGACATATCGGCAATCTCTCCGTGAACACAAGTAAAATCATGCGGAATGATTTGATGGTGGATCAGATACTCTGGCATGATGCCCCCTATTTTGCGATTAAGCAGAGTGGCGTCTATGACCCTGCCGAGATAGGATGGGTAGAGGCAGTACAAAAAGTGTATGCCAACAGTGGTACCTACCACTACAAGAACTTTGTGCAGTATGACAGTAGTGTGTGTCAGTATCATGAGCGCACAGAAGAGATTTGCGGTAAGTGTGAAGAGGTGTGTCCTTCTGTCGCAATTATGAAAATTGACGAGGAGAAGCATTTAGTATTTTCAGATATCGACTGTCATGGTTGTGGGGGATGTGTGAGTGTTTGTCCTTCGGGTGCGTTGGATTTTACGCAGATGCCTAGAGATGCATTTTATGAAGTAGCAGACTACTATCGAGGTCATATCGCACTGCTGCTACCTAGACAGGTAGAGATGCCAGCGGTGTCCTTGCCTGAAAAAGTATTGCCTTTGGCACTAGAGGGTAGAAAGTACCTCCATGAAGTGCATCTGCTGACACTGCTACAAAAGAGTGGTCATGCGGTGATTTTCTATACAGATTTTGTCTCCAAGGGTACAGGAGATGCTGTACGGATAATCAATGAGATCTTTGAGCGAAAATATAACAAAAAGGCAATCTATGTCTGCCAGACAGCAGAAGCACTTCAGGCAGCGATGGAGGAAGCAACCCCTATCGAAGCGTGTCTATTTGATATAACAGAGGAGGGCATGAACAAGCGTGAGGTTTTTACCTATAGACTGGCACACTTGGTAGGTGAGGATGATCTGGGTGTGATAGAGACAGGAGAGCATATCCATTATGGCAATGTCATTATCAACGAAGCCAATTGTACGCTCTGCATGAGTTGTGTAGGTGCTTGTAATGTCGCGGCACTGACCTCTCATCCTGAGGATAACACACTCAAATTTAACCCCTCTCTCTGTACCAACTGTGGTTATTGTGAAGTGGTTTGTCCTGAGAAAGAGTGTCTAGAGGTGGTCTATGACCAACTGAGTCTCCACCCTGCATACTTTAGGAAAAATACCATGGCACATGATGATCTCTTTGCTTGTGTAGAGTGTGGGGCGGAGTTTGCAACCGTTAAATCTGTAGAAAAGATAGCGGATATGATGAAACCGATCTTTGGTGATGATGAGGTTAAAATACGTACACTCTACTGTTGTGCAGATTGCAAGCCTAAAGTAATGTTTAGTGCCCATGTAGAGTTCAGAGAGCAGCAGAGAGCAGGAGGAAATATATGAGTAGTATGAATAAAAAAGCGGTCAATGGAGCCAGATCTCTCTATTATGGGTTTTTGAGCAAAATGCTGGTGTTTACAGAAGATGAGGGTCGTTTTGATGGATTGATAGAGGCACTGGATGTGATGATTGCCAATCCTATGGATGCCAACTCAGGAGAAGCACTCAAAGAGATACGTGCTTATCTGGATGGGACACATTATGATGAGATTATAGAGGAATATGATGAGATCTTTCATAACCCTCAGAGCCCTATCGTGCGTACCACCGCCTCCTACTATGATGAAGGGGTAGAGAGTGGCAAAAAGCGTCTTGAGGTTAAAAACTTTCTGGCCAAAACACGTATACGCAGAGATGAAAAGCATTTTAAAGAGCCTGAAGACAGTATTGGATTTTTAGTGGTATTTATGCATGAGCTGGTGGAGTTGATACTCTCTGGAGAAGAGGGCTATGAAACACTACAGCACTGTCTATTCGATGAAGTGCTCAATGGCTTTGTCGATCCATTTCTTGTCAAACTTTATGAGCATGAGCGGTCCAATATCTACAAATCTTTGGCTGTAGTGATGTCGGCATTTGTCTCATTTGAGAGGCTCTATTTCAATGTAGAGAAACCCAAACCCAAAACTGTGCTACACAAACAGACAGAGGGCTGTGAGTTTATCAGTGATACCGAAGCCAAACGAAGAGCCAAAAATAGAATCGAACGCTCTGCGGATGCATTGGTTAAAAGCTGCGTCCTTGAAGATGATGCTTTTGAAGATGAGGCAGGTTTCTCGGGTATATGATATACCCTGCTGATGGGCTACAAAAGGGAAGTTTTTAGCCTCCTCTTCCCTTCTGTAGCCTATCTATATGTAGGCGAAAGTTAACAATTTATGAAAGGAGGATAGCATGGTCGAAGAGAGACGCGGGTTTTTGAAAAAACTGGCAACTGCTGGTGCAGTAGCGAGCGTAGGTGCAGTCGCAGCAAGTGCGGGTGACAAGAAACAAGCACAGAGTTCTAACGGTGTCGTCGTAGGAAAATCTCCCAAAAAAGAGATACTCTACAAAAAGACCGAGGCGTGGGACGAATACTACAATGCTGCAAAGTAGCAGTAAACAAAGTCTAGAGGAAGGAGACATTTGGTATGAATACAGATACTAAACAGGCTCTATCGACCAAAG
>CAZEIN010000006.1:0-9557 GCA_964512425.1 uncultured Sulfurovum sp. | reverse complement strand
AATTAAACCCATAGGGCCAAAAAAGTTGAACCAGCTGCTTTGTTCATTCTCAAAATTTTCACCCCCATGAATCAACTGAGCATAATGCTGTAAACTAATAGGTATAGAACCGTTGTTAGTAATTTTGTCGGTAATAGTAATAACTTGGTTGCCAGCATCTGTAAATGCACGCTCAAAAATTTGCCCCTGCGGATTACTCCAAACTAAATGAGAACCACCAGTAGATTGCCAAATATCCTGCGTAGTTTGGGTTTAAGAATGCTATTTTAGCAAAAATTTAATTTATTTTGCAACCTTGAAGCCTTCTAGGGTCAGAGTCTGCCAAGAAGGCGTAGCAACTAATGTAATGCTAAATCAAAATATAATAGTATACCCCAAAGAACATCAACTACATGAACTTTCTGAAAAAGTAGAGGGTGGAAAAATAGGGTGGTTTTGAAGATTACTCTATCTTCTATAGAGATTTGGTATAATACCCCATAAAAACCTAATGGAATCCATGTGAACAAACCTCTACCCATACTAAATGATTTTCGCCGTATTGTACTAGAGGATAGACCCCTCATCGATGTCAGAGCCCCTGTGGAGTTTGACAAAGGAGCCTTTCCTCATACGCTCAATCTGCCACTTATGAGTGACGAGGAGCGACACCTCGTAGGCAAACGCTACAAAGAAGCAGGCAACACCAAAGCCGTAGAGCTAGGACATCAGCTAGTCTCAGGCGAAATCAAAGACCGCAGAGTCCGAGCATGGATAGAGCAGATTCACGCCCAACCAGAGACACTACTCTACTGTTTTCGAGGTGGGCAACGCTCCCAAATCTCCCAGCAATGGCTCCATGATGCAGGTATCACTATCCCCCGACTACGGGGGGGCTACAAAGCCTTTCGCTCCTACCTCATAGAGCAGCTTGAAACCATCACACAAGACAAAGAAATCCTCGTCATTGGCGGGCATACAGGCTCAGGCAAAACCATTCTACTCAAAAAGCTACGAGAGAGTATCGATCTAGAGGGGATTGCCAACCATCGTGGCTCCTCTTTCGGCCGCTATACCTCTCCTCAGCCTACGCAGATCGATTTTGAGAATAGCTTGGCATACCATCTCATCAGACATGATGCAGCCTCACACCCACGACTCATCATAGAGGACGAGAGCAAAAATATCGGCAGGGTTTATATCCCACCCACACTCTTCACTCAGTTTACTCAGGCAAATGTCATCCTATTGGAGACCACATTAGAAGAGCGTATCGAAATCACCTATGACGAGTATATCCTCGCCTCACAAGCAGAGTATGGGGCAGCTCATCTCTCAGGAGAGACCGAGCATCCCTGGATCGATACCATGCGGCACAACTTTGTACGCATCCGCAAACGCCTAGGGGATCAGGGCTATCGAGAGCTCAGTGGTCTGCTTGATACCGCATGGAAGCACCAACTCTCTACCAATGACCCCACCCAACACAAACTCTGGATAGCCAAACTCCTCACTGAATATTATGATCCCATGTATGCCTATCAGATAGAGCAGAAAAGAGAGAGAATTGTATTTAGGGGAAATCAAAAAGCAATCATTGATTATGTGGATACTTCGGATTAAATGGAGCCTTTACCTATGAAAAAAATCTTATACGCACTGATACTCATCAGCACATTTGGCTACGCCAAACTCAATATCATCGCCAGTATCCTCCCAGAACAAGCACTCATCCAGTCTATCGGTGGAGAGCATGTCCATGTCGCACTGATGGTCAAGCCAGGCAACTCTCCGCATACCTATGAGCCCAAACCCTCCCAGATGAAAGATATCGCCAGAGCCTCTCTCTATCTAGCTATGGGTGTGGAGTATGAAAAGGTCTGGCTACCCAAGTTTGCTAACCAAAACCCTAAAATGCAAATCATAGACCTCTCAGAGGGGATAGAGAAGTATCCTATCTCAGGAGAAGCAAATCACCACACCAAACATCTCGACCCTCACATCTGGACGGCTCCTGAAAATCTCAAAAAGATTGCTAAACATATCTATGATGTGCTCTCTCAAACAGACAGCACGCATCAAGCCGAGTATCAAAAACACTATAAATCCCTCATACTGACCATAGAGGAGACCGACAAGCAACTGCACCAAATCCTCGACCCACTATCAAAAGAGCAGAAGCGTTTCATCGTATTTCACCCCTCTTGGGGCTATTTTGCCAGAGCCTATGACCTAGAGCAGATACCCATCGAAATAGCTGGAAAATCCCCTAAGCCCAGAGCAGTACAGAGGCTCATCACACGTGCCAGAAAGCTGGGTATCCAGACTATTCTCACCTCACCAGAGTTTTCTGATGCTGTTGCCAAGCAGATTGCCAATGCATTGAAGATCAACGTATTGAAAATAAGTCCGATGGAACCTAAATGGAATGAAAATCTCCTGAAGTTAGCAAAAACGATATCCAATAATTAGATTTTATCAAATTAATGTAACAAAACGTACAAAAAATGATGATTTTTACTGATGAAACCTATCACTGTGCTAAAACTAAAAAGAAACAAGCTATACTTTTTCATCCAATTTCTTGAGGAGGAAAAACATGAAAAAATTACTTCAGATTATCGCAGTGGGCTTTGCCCTGTTTAGTGCTACACTCACCGCAGGTGATACGATCAAAATAGGTGCCATCGTGGCAGCAACGGGGCCTGCGTCATTTTTAGGTGACCCTGAACTCAAAACACTCAAACACTACACTGAAAAAATCAATGCAGCAGGTGGTGTCAATGGCAAAAAGATCGAGCTGGTTGCGTATGACACAGGTGCCAACCCCAAAAAAGCCGTCACCTTTACCAAGAGGCTACTCCACAAAGACGGCGTAGTGGCAATCATTGGGCCTTCGACTACAGGTGAGACGATGGCAATCATCCCCATGATGGAAAAAGCAGAGGTGCCATTGATGTCTATGGCAGGCAGTGTCGCGATTATCAATCCTGTCAAAAAGTATGTCTTTAAGATCGTCGCTACAGACAGAATGGCATGTGAGAGAATCATGCAAGACCTCAAAGAACGCAAGCTAACCAACCTCGCCCTCATCTCTGGTAGTGGTGGATTTGGCAAATCTATGAGAAAGCAGTGTAAAGAGGTTGCCCCTACCTATGGTGTCAAAATCGTAGCCGATGAGACCTACGGCAAAAAAGACACAGACATGACCGCACAGCTGCTCAAGATCAAAAATACAGCAGATGTCCAAGCAGTACTCAACCCAGGATTTGGTCAAGGCCCAGCGATTGTGACCAAGAACTTTGCACAGCTCAAACTCACGCAACCACTCTACCAATCACACGGTGTTGCTTCTAAAAAGTTCATCGAGATTGCAGGCTCTGCTGCTGAGGGTGTGAGACTCGTCTCTCCCCCAGTTGTAGTCGCTGACAAGCTAGCCGACAGCCACCCTATCAAATCAGTTGCAGTTGCCTACAAAAATGAGTATGAAAAAGCATTCAACTCTCAGGTATCTAGCTTTGGCGGACATGCCTATGATGCACTCTATGCTATCGTTGGTGCCATCAAAGCAGCAGGCTCTGAGGATCCCAAAAAAATCAGAGACGCTATCGAAGCAACCAAGCATTTTGCTGGCATCGATGGTGTAGTCAATATGAGTGCAACGGATCACTTAGGATTGGACACCAAATCTGGTATGGTGCTGCTAGATATCAAAGGTGGTGACTGGACAATCGTTAAGTAACCCTATGACAGAACTCTTCGCATTTTTACTCTCTGGTATCACTGTTGGTTTCGTCTATGCCCTTGTGGGCATGGGCTTTACCGTCATCTACAACTCGAGCGGCATCATCAATTTTGCCCAAGGTGAATTTGTCATGGCTGGGGGGATGAGCATGGTCTTTATCCTCGCAGCAGGTGTACCGCTAGTACCTGCCTTTGGGCTCTCCATCGTAGTCACTGCGATGCTGGGTATCCTACTCTGGAAACTCACCGATCTCTCCAAAGACAGCTCCCAAGTCTCTCTGATTATTCTGACACTGGGATTTGCGATTTTTCTGCGTGGTTTAGCAGAAGTGGTTTTTGACAAAGAGCTACATACGATCCCCTCCTTTGTGGGAGAGGGCTCTATCGAAATCTATGGAGCCATACTGAGCTATCAGTCGATGCTGGTCATCCTCGTATCCATACTGATTGTGATCTCACTCTGGCTCTTTTTCAAAAAAACACGCCTAGGCAAAGCGATGATCGCAGCCTCGGACAATGTCGAGGCTGCCAAGCTCATGGGGATCAATATCAAACGTATCCTCATGTTGAACTTTGCTATCTCTGCCTCTATCGCAGCTATTGGTGGTGTACTACTCACTCCCATCACCTCGACCAACTACGAAGTGGGCATCATGCTAGGACTCAAGGGATTTGCCGCAGCGATTATTGGAGGGCTAAGCAACCCTTTTGGTGCGGTACTTGGAGGTCTGATACTGGGTATCATGGAGGTACTTGTAGCAGGATACCTCTCCTCTGAATACAAAGATGCCGTAGCATTTATCATCATGCTCTTGATTCTCTTTTTGCGTCCTGGCGGGATCTTTTCCAATCTAAAAGCACAGAGGGTCTAATGAAAACAATGAATATCTCTAGATCCCTACTGCTTTTGGCAGTCATACTGGCTATCGTTCCCTACTTTATGACCAATGATTTCTACTATGAGATCGCTATTGTGGCACTGCTTAATGCGATGATTGTTGTAGGACTCAACCTGCTCATGGGATATGCCGGGCAGATCTCACTGGCACATGGTGCCTTTGCAGGATTGGGAGGGTATATCTCTGCTGTGTTGGCAGGTACGTATGGGCTGCCACCACTCATGGCTATGTCCATAGCACTGGTCTTTATGGCACTGTTTGCCTATCTCATCTCCAAGCCCATCCTCAAACTCTCAGGACACTATTTGGCAATGGCAACGCTAGGTATTGGTATCATTATCAACATCATTCTGGACTCGGAGGAGGAGCTCACAGGTGGAGCAGACGGCATGAGTGTGGAGAGTTTGACGCTCTTTGGATGGGAACCTAGCCAGAGCTGGCACTGGTATCTACTGGCTTCTCTGCTTTTGCTTCTCACGCTCTGGCTCATAGAGAACTTGATAGACTCCCCATTGGGACGGATACTACGCAGTATCCATGACTCAGAAAAAGCCTCGGGTAGTGTAGGGGTCGATGTCTCTCACTACAAAAGCATCGTCTTTGTCATCTCTGTGATTATTGCGACACTAGCAGGCAGTCTCTATGCTTTTTTCTCAGGCTTTATCTCACCGCAGGAGGCGAGCTTTAACCACTCTATCGAGCTGGTGGTCATGGTGGTACTGGGTGGCATGGGTAGACTCTATGGAGCCGTGATTGGTGCGGCTATCCTCACTGCTCTACCCCAGCTGTTGACCTCTTTTGAGGATTATCAGACATTGATTTATGGAGCCATTATTATCGTGATTATGATTTTTATGCCCAAGGGTATCGTATCGCTCTTTGATCGGTTTGGAGGCAACAATGTATAGAGGTCAAGCATGTTAAACGCAGAACATTTAACCAAACGCTTTGGCGGCGTGACTGCTGTCGATGATTTTAGCTTTCGCGTCAAAAAAGGTACGATTCACGCTATCATCGGCCCCAATGGTGCAGGCAAAACCACACTGGTCAACATGCTCACAGGCGTCTATCGCTGCGATGAGGGCATGGTGTGGCTAGACGGTGCTGATGTCACCAACACTGCCACTGATCAGCTGGTCTATCGTGGAGTGTGCCGTACGTTTCAGCATCTGGAGGTCTGTGGCAACATGACCGCTCTGGAAAATATCCTGTTGGGATTTGATCGCTACATGAGCAAAAACCTCATGCAGGTCTGCTTCCGCTCCAAACGCATCAGAGAAGATGAGGCGCGCTATACAGACAGAGCCATGCACCTACTCTCTCTGATTGGTATCGAAAAACATGCCCACACGCTAGCAAAAAACCTCTCCTATGGTATCCTCAAAAAGCTAGAAATCATTCGAGCACTCGCCACTTCTCCTAGCCTCATACTCCTCGATGAGCCTGTGGCTGGACTCAACCCCAAAGAGACAGCAGAAGTAGCAGAACTCATCCGTACCGTCACCAAAGACGAGGTCACTATCATCCTCATTGAGCATGATATGCGTATGGTCATGGAGCTCTCTGACCATATCACTGTCATGAACTTTGGCAAGAAATTGGCTGAGGGCACACCCGCAGAGATCAAAGCCAATCCAGAGGTCATCAAAGCCTATCTAGGAAGTGGGAGTTTCGAATGAGTACGCATGACACAAGCAGTATCCTAGAGATAAAAAATCTCAGCTGTCACTATGGCAAGATCATCGCACTATCGGATGTCTCTCTGAGTATCCAAGCAGGAGAAATCGTCTCACTCATTGGTGCCAATGGTGCAGGCAAAACCACACTCCTACGTACCATCAGTGGACTCAACAGTGCCTCTGAGGGGCATATCATTTTTCAAGACCAAGAGATTACCAAACATAGCCCAGACAAAAGAGTACGTGCAGGTATCGCTCAGGTACCAGAGGGTCGAGGGCTTTTCTCTGTGCTGAGTGTTGAGGACAACCTGCTCCTAGGTGCCTACACACGCAGAGACAGCGATATCCAAAAAGATCTCCGAGAGGTCTATCGGAAGTTTCCTATACTTCAGGAAAAACGAGATGAGTATGCAGGCACCCTCTCAGGTGGACAGCAGCAGATGGTAGCCGTAGGCCGTGCCCTCATGAGTCTACCCAAACTCCTCCTGCTCGATGAGCCCAGCATGGGATTGGCACCTATCATTGTAGAGGATATCTTCTCAGCGATTATGGAGTTGCGAGATCAGGGGGTAACGATCTTTATCGTAGAGCAAAATGCCTTTTTGGCATTAGAACACTCTGATCGAGCCTACGTCTTAGAAAATGGCTCTGTTGTCTCAGAAGGAAACTCCAAAGAGATGCTCCACGACAAAAGCATCATAGAGGCGTATTTGGGAGGCTAGTAGGATCGTTGATGCTCCTAGCCTCACTACCGCACCAACCAAATACCATTTGGGCTGTTTGGCTATACCCCTTCAAGCCACGCTTTGTATTTGCGTTGTCTCAGTATTGTCTCTATGTTGTTTTGTACTTTTTCTAATGGCTTGGTTTGCTTTTGAGATACATAGATGAGATGATACCCCAATGTAGTCTTGATGGGCTTTTGCGTAAAAGTCCCCTCTTTGAGCTGGAAAGCCACTTTGCCAAAAGGCTGAACCATGGCATTGTAACCGATAAAGCCCAAATCACCCCCTTTTCGTTTGCGTGGGTGCTGTGAATACTTTTTGGCTAACGTTTTAAATGTTTTCTCTTGCTCATTTTTTGGACTCTTATTGAGGATTTCTATGCACTCCAACAGCTTTTTTTTACTGTTTCTGACGATTGTAAAAGCATGTACTGTCGTATAATCAGTCATATGTGCTACATAGTATTTCTCAATCTCTTGTTGGCTTATTTGGATATGCTCCTTGGTCTGTTTGAGATACATCTTGATGAGTATAGATTTTTTTGCATTTTCCAATTTCTTTTTGAACGCTTCTGTTTCGTCAAGTCCATCTCTCATCGCCAGTGCTATGATTTTGAGCTTTTTCTCTAGGTTGGATTTTACTTTTTGTTTTTGCAGATCACTAATGTGGTTATAGGTTTTGTGAAATCTCATTTTCGCTATTTCGTTTAAGTCTTCGATCTGAAGCTGATCGGATACGGCAACACTGAGCATGATGCACGATACCATGCATATCTTTTTCATGATTTCCCTTGGTGGTGTATTTGGTTTGTATGGTCGATATAGCATCCTTGGGTGATGGGGCAATAGATCCATTGGTGAGCATCTCTCACCAATGGATTGGATTACAAAAGAAATTGACCCATCAAGATATGTGTTAATCCTTGATACAACGCACAGAGTACCCGTGCGCTCGGTCGGCGTGGTTACTTGGGAACACATCACCAGAACCCGAGTCGAAGTCCAGGTAATGCGCGCGGTCTCCATTGACCGAACCGCTCCAGTAGAAGCCGAAGCTCCCCCCGTTGAGCACTCTGCCAGAGCTGATGTAGCGGTAGCCAGGCATAGGCAAGACTAGTCTGCTTGACAGAGCACCTGCACTATCTTGTGAATCCCAAGTGTTTGACTCTACATCAAACTCATTATCAAGATCATCTGCTCCATTCGGGTTAAGTGGCAGCCTATACCCTGCAGGACACACATTGTTTGTGCTTGCTTCATTTGCCCAAAGATCGTTATCTGGGGCTACTCTCCAATCGTATGGATCATCATCCTCAGTGATGAAGAGTGAGTCGGATGGATCATCAGCGTTTGTGTCTGTTGTGTCATATTTTCCTTCTCCTGTCCATCCATCTGTCCAGTTGATTAGCTCATGTCCATCTGCTTTTCTTCCCCATTGGAATAGTGAACCATAAGCGTGATGGTCATCACTTGCTGTTGCTTGTTGTGCAGGGTTAAAGACACTACTACCGACATTGGCATAGTCGACTCCTAGGTTATTGTTTAGCCAAGTTTTTCCTGTAGTTGAGTTAGTTACCGGTAAGTAGAGGAATCTATGCTCATATGCACTATTGGTTTGTACATTAAAGTTTCTGTCTGGTATACCAGGCAGTACTTTAAGTGTAGCTGTACCAGTAGAGCCTGCATCATCTATTGGGTAGCTAAACGTAGCTACAGTTATGCCATTTGCATCATCTTCTATATCTAGTTTTTTGGCATTATATGTAGTGCTTGTGGTGATAGTTGCACTAAATGTACCACTTCCCTCCGCAAGACTTGGCTGCTCTGGCCAGCTAAATGTTGCAACTATATCTACTACATCATCTTCTGTATCTGTTGTAGCGATAGTATATGTTTTACTATACGCTGGCAATGCTACTGTGCCACTTGAGACAGTGTATGGGATACTTAGGGTTAGAGTATTTGAACCGCTATCTACGACACCCTGAAACTCTATCGCAGGATCATATGGTGTGGCGTCATATACACTCGCTACATTTGCCTCTAAACTTGAGCTATCAATCGTGATATTGGCAGGGAGAGAATCATCTTCTCCCATTGTTATCTGTTTGATACAACGGACAGAGAACCCATAAGCACGATGGTTGCTGGCAGACGAGTTGACTTCATTCGAGTCGAAGAGCAAGTTATAACCGTTATCGCCACTGACACTAGCCGACCAGTAGTAGCCGCTCGAGCCCCCGTTAGGTATATTACCATTGCTGCGGTTGCGGTAGCCAGGTATAGGCAATTTAAGAGTGCTTGCTAGAGCATCTGCTGAAGTTGTGTCATCATGCGCAGTGTCTGCGTTCCACGAATCTACCTCTACTTCCCACTCCATGTTAGTTCCATTTGCTCCTGCTGTTGGCAAGCGGTAACCTACTGGACACACATTGTTTGCACTTGCTTCATTTGCCCAAAGATCGTCATCTGGGTTTACTCTCCAATCGTATGGACTATCATCCTCAGTGATGAAGAGTGTGTCATCTGGCT
>CAZEIN010000005.1:0-1619 GCA_964512425.1 uncultured Sulfurovum sp. | reverse complement strand
CCCGACCGCTAGCAAGCTCTAGCAGAGAGCAGTTTTTGCAGGATAGCGGGCGGCTGTTGGAGAGTATCAGAGTGCAGGTGTGATTATGGCACTTGCTGTCAAGAGGGTGCGTATTGTGCGCCTACGGAGACGACAAAGGAGATACTATGACTTTCAAAAAACTAGATAACTATCTGCTCTCGCATCAGGGTGTCACCTACGACTACCCCTTTGATGAGAAAACACGGGTTTATCGTGTAGGCAACAAGATGTTTGCCCTCACCTCAGAGGAGCACCCTTTGCGTGTCAATCTCAAGTGTGGCCCTATCTATGCCCTAGAGCTACGTAGCCTCTATGAGGGGATCATCGCAGGCTACCATATGAACAAAAAGCATTGGAATACAGTCACCGTAGAGCAGAGTGATGTAGAGGAGGAGATGATTCGAGAGCTGATAGAGCACTCCTATGACTTGGTTTACAAGAGCTTGACAAAAAAGGCGAGAGAGGCACTGGGGTAAAGTTCAGCAATGATAAAGCCATAACCCTCTATACTAGACCAATCAGTCTAATTTAGGAGAGAGTATGTTCTGTTATCAACCCAACCAAGCCCAGACAGAGAAGCTTCGAAAAATGCTCCGCAAAGTCAAAGTCATCTATGGCAATGTGCCACCACAGATGGAATTTCTCGGTAATATCGATACAGTGTATCTAGAGGAGTTCCTATACAATGCTTTGAGGATCGCTAGGCATCCTCATATCGACCCGAACCTCTTTGGGTTTTTGCGGTTGCATGTGGCCTATCGTGAGGGCTATGCCTATTGCAAACAGTTCAATACCCAGTTCTTGCTAGCCAAAGAATATACACAGAGCCAGCTGGATGCGGCAGTAGAGGATATCTCTGCGGTACCTTTTGATACATCACATCAGGCATTGGCAGTATTTGCGATGCGATCGATCTACGCAGGAGCAGATATCGCCTCCGATGATTTTGGGAGAGTGATGGCAATGGGGTGGAGTCAGAAGGATATCTTCGATGCTATCTCTCATACAGGTGACATCCTCAAAAACGGCCGTATCCTGACAGCCTATAGTATCCCTTCATGAGAGTCGTAGATATCCCTTTTGTTTCTCATGTAGGTATCGAGGAGCAGGGGCGTGATGCTTTGCAGTTACCATTGACGCAGGAGGTGAGCAATCATGTAGGCACGATGCATGCTGCTGCCCTGTTTGCTCTGGCAGAGACACAGAGTGGTCTCTATCTGCAGAGCCTGTTCCCAGAGTATGGTGTAGATGAAGTGATGCCCTTGCTGAGAGGATCGAACCTCAAGTACCGTGCCCCTGCTACTTCTACCATACACGCAACAGCCTCTGTCGTGATAGAGGAGCAGGAGAAGTTCCTCTCCCAGTTTGAACGCAGAGGCAGGGCGGGGATTATGGTGACGGTAGTGCTGAGAGATAGTGCTGAGGCAGAGGTGATGCGTGGCTCATTTGAGTGGTTTGTACAGCGGAGATAGCATTGCCCCAAATCTAGAAATGGAAATTCACGACTACACACCATCATTACATTCAACCCAAACTATGCAATAGAGATTACCAATCTCCCACAGATCATTGACTCATGGGCACTCACAGCGGTATGC
>CAZEIN010000004.1:0-1679 GCA_964512425.1 uncultured Sulfurovum sp. | reverse complement strand
TTTCTGCTGTCCACCGACAAAATAACGCATTGCATCTGAGATACTATCAGGTTTACTCTCATCATAGAAGAGTGGCTTGCCCTCTTTGGTAGCAGACATATGCAGATGTCCAGACTGCCCAGGATAGTCATTGGAGTATTTCGCCATAAATGTAGCCATCATCCCATTTTTTTGTGCCAGCACTTTGGTAAAGGTCTTAAAGAGTGTTGCCTTGTCCGCAGCACGTAGCAAATCATCATAGTACAAAGCAACTTCTAGTACGCCTGGCCCTGTCTCGGTATGGATACCATCTATCTCCATATCCATCTCACGACACAGATCCATGAGTTCATGATAAAAATCCGCATGCACACTGTTACGAATCAGCGAATACCCAAACATGTCAGGAGTAAAATTCTCTAATCCCTTATAGTTTTTCTCACGGATACTCTGCGGTGTTTCATTAAAGACAAAAAATTCAAACTCTGCCGAAGCTTTAAAGGTGATCCCCATCTCTTCACCATGCTTCATGATTCTTTTGAGTAATGATCTTGGCCCCACCTCTTTGTGGATACCACCCTTCTCAAAGTCTACTAAAAACAGTATCGTATTACCCTCTAGAGGCAACTCTCGACAGGTTGTCACATCGATATGAGCCTCTGCATCAGGAAAGGCGGTTTTCCAGCCCGTGATAGAGTCCTTCCCATACAGCTCATCACTACTATCCCAACCAAAAATCACATCACAAAATCCCATCCCACTCTCTAGGCTTGAGATAAATTTCTCCCGATTGATATACTTCCCACGTAACACGCCATCGATATCTGTAGCGGCTACTTTAATCTGTCGAATACCCCTCTGCTCCACTAGAGCGATAGCATCCTCTATACTCCTTACATCACTTGCCTGTAGTCTCTTTTCCATCATATATCACCTCATGAGATAATTATATCAGAGTTTGGCTCAAGAGCATCCTAGTTTTGAAACTATTTTGAGATTCAATATAAAAAAGAACAGAAAAATAAAAATAAAGAAAGTAGCTATAAGATAAATAAAAAAATTAGGGGGGAACAAAAAGATAAGATGTTTCAAGATGGCACTGACCTACATTCCCACAGACGTAGCCTGCAGTATTATCGGCGATGGGAGGCTTGACTTCCAGGTTCGGAATGGAGCTGGGTATGTCCCTCCCTCTAGCAGCACCACCAAGAAAAGGATGTACACCTGAGTGTGCATGCTTTTCTTGGGAGATGAAACATTTACTTGTTAAGAGTTTTGAGTTAACTTAACATTGTTAAGAGCCTAAGTAATGTTGACGATTACAATCTTTGTTGCATTCTCATATTAAGTTTGCACTTAATAAGGTAGTGCCAATGAAGATTAAAAAAATACAAACGATCTATTAGTACTGGTCAGCTAAATGACTTACATCACTTACACATCCAGCCTATCAACCCTGTAGTCTTCAGGGGATCTTCAGGGAAGATTCATCTTGGAGTTGGCTTCCCGCTTAGATGCCTTCAGCGGTTATCTCATCCGAATGTAGCTACCCAGCGATGCCCTTGGCAGGACAACTGGTACACCAGTGATTCGTTCAACCCGGTCCTCTCGTACTAGGGTCAACTCTCCTCAATCTTCCAACGCCCACGGCAGATAGGGACCGAACTGTCTCACGACGTTCTGAACCCAGCTCGCGTACC
>CAZEIN010000003.1:0-2302 GCA_964512425.1 uncultured Sulfurovum sp. | reverse complement strand
TTTTTTGAAAAGGACACTGCACTCCAGAGACGTTTTCAGCCTGTCAAAGTAGAGGAGCCTAGTATCAATTAGGCACTCCAGATACTCAGAGGCATCAAAGACCGTCTCGAAGCACACCACAATGTCACCATCACTGATGCGGCATTGGTGGCAGCAGCCAAGCTCTCTGATCGCTATATCACCGATAGGTTTCTACCCGACAAGGCAATCGACCTCATCGATGAGGCAGCCGCAGAGCTCAAGATGCAGATAGAGAGTGAACCGACAGGTCTAGCAAAGGTCAAGCGTGAGATCTCTACGCTCAAAGTTGAACGTGAAGCCCTCAAGATGGAAGAGGGTACACGTAATGATGCTAGGCTCAAAGAGATAGAAAAAGAGATTGCTGATCTCGAGGAGCATAGAGTTGCTTTGCAGAGTAAGTTTGAGACTGAAAAGCAAGTATTTGTAGAAATTGCAGAGATTAAATCCAAGATTGAGAGCCTACGGACAGAGGCCGAGCATCGCAAAAGAGAGGGAGATTTTTCCAAGGTTGCCGAGATTGAACATGGCTTAATCCTCGTACAGCAGCACAAGCTCAAGGCTCTCGAAAACCGATGGATACAGATGATGAGCGAGGGCTCACTGCTCAAAAATGCTGTCAACGAAGAGATGATTGCCAGTATAGTGAGCCGCTGGACGGGTATCGCGGTAACCAAAATGCTACAGAGCGACAAAGAGAAGATACTCGCTATTGAAAGTATTCTCCAAGAGGAGGTCGTAGGTCAGGATGAAGCACTCACTGCTGTATCTAGAGCAATCAAGCGCAACAAAGCAGGACTGAGTGATGTCAACCGTCCCATAGGTAGCTTTATGTTCTTGGGTCCCACGGGTGTAGGCAAGACACAAGTTGCCAAGACACTGGCAAAATTCCTCTTTGACTCCGAGAAGTCACTGATTCGTATCGATATGAGTGAGTATATGGAGAAACACGCGGCTAGCCGTCTAGTGGGAGCACCTCCAGGCTACGTGGGGTATGATGAGGGCGGACAGCTTACCGAAGCGGTGAGGCTAAAACCCTACTCTGTGATACTTTTTGATGAAATCGAAAAGGCACATCCAGATGTGTTCAACACACTCTTGCAGGTGCTAGATGATGGGCGTTTGACAGACAACAAGGGGGTAACGGTAGATTTCAAAAACACCATTATCATCATGACGAGTAATATCGCCTCTGATAAAATCATGGAGTTTAAAGACCCAGAAGATAGACGCAGAGCAGTCAATGATGAGCTCAAAAGGGCATTTAAGCCTGAGTTCCTCAACCGTCTGGATGATATGGTAATTTTCAACCCCCTAGATCTAGAGGCGATTACCAGTATCGTGGATATCCTCTTCAAAGATATCCAGACCAAACTCGCTGAACGCGACATACAGATTGGTCTCAGTCCAGCTGCCAAGGCATACATCGCCGAAGCAGGCTTTGACCCCGTCTATGGAGCTAGACCACTCAAGAGAGCCCTCTATGAGGTCGTAGAGGATAGGCTAGCTGAATTGATTCTAGAAGATAAGGTTGGCGAAGGGTCACGTGTGCGCTTTGATGTGAGAGGCGGAGAGATTCAGGTGAGTGTATCTTAACCGCTTAAAAAAAATCTTATGCATAATCCTATTTCTGGATTTGGGATAATGTATTATTTTTGAGTGGCAGTTGCTTCTAGGGTTTTTTTTGCCAGTGCTTTGAGCTCAGCTATATGATCTTTGAGTAGTTTTATTCCAATCATCTGACTCTCTTTGTAGAGTTGGGGCATGAGCTCTAATGATTTTTGACCAAGGTCTGTCTCATAAAAATCACTAAGTTTTTCTAGCTCTTCTGTCTCATAGTATTCAAAATAGAGTTTCGTTAATTTAGGCTTTATCTGCTTCCAACTGGTATACTTTTCGTAAAAAGCATGAATTTTTGCTTCAATTATTTTGAGTTTTGGATTACTTTTGATAATATAGGCTGTATTGGTATCTATCATCTGGCTATATGCTTTTCTAAGGTGCATTGCTTCAAAAAGCCTCTCTGAAGCTTTACCAAAAGAAGGGTCTATCGTTTCTTTATGAGGCGTTGTTGTATTGGTTTCGGCAGAGACAAGATAAGGTGTCATAAGTGCTAGACATAGCAGAAGTAGTTTGATACGTTTCATGATGAATATTTCCTTGATTTTTTATGCATAGAAGTATAGCATATTGATAAAATAAAATGCTGAGTACCGTATAACCAAACCATCGCCGAACCTACGGGTGCGACTCAAATTTTACACAAACCCCTTGAATACGAGCA
>CAZEIN010000002.1:0-2895 GCA_964512425.1 uncultured Sulfurovum sp. | reverse complement strand
AGGAACACCATGAAAAATATACAGATATACCATAACCCAAGATGCAGTAAATCCAAAGCAGGCCTAGCACTCCTGGAGGAGCAGGGTATAGAGCCAGAGATTATTCGATACCTCGATACACCTCCAACAGTAGAAGAACTTACTACGCTGCTACAAAAGCTTGAAATGGAGCCCAGAGCGTTAATGCGTACCAAAGAGACGATTTATAGAGAACTGGGATTAAAAGATATATTAGATAATATGAAGCTCATAGAAGCGATGGCAGCCCACCCTGAGCTCATCGAGAGACCTATTGTGATCAGGGGGAGTAGGGCAGTGATTGGAAGGCCACTGGAGACGATTCAATCACTGCTCTGATTGCATGCATGTAACTTTTGTGCTATAATCAGAGACAACACACAAAGGAGTCTCCCATGAGTAACAAAGACATTCAACGATTTCAAGAGATTAGAACCCATCTAGACAAACTCCCTCTCAGTGAAGAGGAAAAAAGCAACTCCTATAAACATATCGAAGCGTGGTATGTCCAAGACAAGGCCTTCGGAACCATCTATCAGGAACTTGCTTCCATCTCTCCCAAAATAGAGGCACTGTTTCAGGAGATGGGTCTGATTTAGACAAGAGGACACCCCTAGAGGTGCCTTCACCATAAAAAATATGACAATTTGCCATATTTCCACACAAAATCCCCTTTTTTGACTACAATACCCCATAACCGTAGGGGTTCCCAATCATGGGTGCCTTCTCCAAGAGCAGCAAAGGAGGATTGCAATGGACATACTGATAGCAGAGGGTGAGATGAGCAGTGAGCCAATTGTATCCTCGGAGATAGCTGATATCGCCAAGACAGGATGTATACAATGAAACGTATCGCTGAGCTCCACACACATGACAAACCCAGAGAGAAGCTCGTGGCCAAAGGTGTAGAGGCTCTGAAAAACGAAGAGCTATTGGCGACACTCCTGGGCTCAGGCATACAGGGCAAAGACGTCCGAAAACTCTCCAAGGAGATCATCGCCCTCATGGATACAGATCATGCAAGTCTTAGTCTGGAGAAACTCTGTGACATTCATGGCTTAGGCATTGCTAAAGCTTCACAGATACTTGCATCTATCGAACTGAGCAAACGCTACCTCATTCGCTCAAACACACGCATCACTGATGCAGCCGATGTCTATGCAGAGCTCAAATCTTTTAGCACCAAATTACAAGAATACTTTCTTGCCATCACCCTAGATGGTGCGTCACATATCATCAACACCCGTACCGTATTCATAGGCACACTCAACCAAAGCTTGGTGCATCCTAGAGAAGTTTTTGCCGATGCCATTGCAGATAGAGCGGCAGGTATTATTATCGCACATAACCATCCATCAGGTACGTTAGAGGCTAGTAGAGCAGATATACAGATCACCCAGAGATTAAAAGAGGTTTCCAAATTGGTTGGCATAGAGCTACTTGACCATGTTATTTTGGCAAAGGGCGGGTATTACTCATTTTCGGATGAGGGGTTGCTGTGATAGAACGATATGAAACCGTAGGGGCAATCCCTCGTGGTTGCCCTTTTGATAATGATAATATTGATTGCAGTTCTCTAAGATAGATGTTTATAAGATCAAGTGTTGTTGTTTCATCCCGAATGATGCAATAGAATCGCCAAATATCCTACTGATGCTTGGCTCATGGGTGTTTGCAACGTATTTGAGGTGCACCCAAAGGTGCATCGATGAATACATTGCATAGTTTGGGTTCATCATAGTCAGAAATCTGATTTTGTCTGTTATAATAGATGCATTTCACAGCTACTCACGATGATGCTCTCTGAAGTATACGATTGTATTTTGATTTGGTATCATTTATCAGCTGCCCTGCTACTCTTTATAGCTCTTGATACAGTGCTCCTCTTTAGAGAGTGCTGTGACGCCTTTGCCTTCTTTTTTGAGGGCTTTGACATAGGCGACAAAACTCATGGCATAGTCGAGATAGGTATCTGTACCTGGATGCTCTTTTTGTACTTCTTTGAAGGTTACATAACCATCTCGACCCTGTGCTGTATAACTATTCGTGACGATGACATAAAGTTTGTTACTGTCGATTGGTGACCATTTTTTGCTTTTTCTATCCATGATTTCTAGATTGAGAATACGTTGGCTTTTGGCTTGGGTCATGTCGATGTCATAGCGTAAACCATAGGCATAGGGGAAAGATCCACTCGATCCTCCGTTGTCCTTGAAATTGATTAGGGCATCTTCGAGGACTTGTTTGATCTCTGAGCCCTTCATGTCGATCTCATAGAGTGTATTGGAGAATGGCAGGAGTGTATAGGCGGTGTCATAGGTGATCTTGCCCTCTGGCAGAGAGATGCGTACACCTCCGGCATTTTGGATACAGGCATCAGCTCTGAGACTGAGGTCATAGAAGGATTTGGAGACGACAGGTGCGATTTCACTGCCCAGCGGCAGGGCTTTTCCCTCATTGCCGTTGTAGTCATGTAGCGGGATGCGGATATGCTTGAGTCCTGCAGTGGTGGTGCCTATCTTTTTCTTTTTGAGCTTGTCTACCTCTGTTTTGTAAATGGCTATTTTGGATTTGATTCCTTCATCTTTGGCAACGATATCCAGATTGGGGTTGGCAGCGATGACAGAGAGAATGTTCTTGCGTACTGTTTGGTTGACATCGACACGCTTCTTCTTGATATTTTTCTGTTTGAACTTGTTGCCTAGGAGTAGGTGCGGTGTTCCCTTGCACTCTGTGATGGTACCTGCTGCATCAAAACTCACATGCAATTCTCCTACTACCTTGCTATATTCCCATGCCTGGGCGATACAGACTGGGTTGCCTGCTTTGTCTTTGGCATGGACTGGATAGGTGGCGACTGAAGATTTGAGTCCTACC
>CAZEIN010000001.1:0-5354 GCA_964512425.1 uncultured Sulfurovum sp. | reverse complement strand
TGTTTGTAGCGTATCTGAAGTGCACCAAAAGGTGCATCTATGATAGCCGTGAATGCCCATGAGTCAATGATTTGTAGGAGATTGGTAATCTCTATTGCATAGTTTGGGTTGAACTTAATGATAAAAGGATGCTACTCTATGAAACTCAAAGATGTCAAGATCTATGAATATGACGTGGTGATTGTGGGGGCTGGTCTGGCAGGACTTGCTGCTGCCAAAGAACTCACCGAAGCGGGTAAAAAAACCGCTGTTATCACCAAACTACATCCCTTGCGGAGCCACTCAGGTGCTGCTCAGGGCGGTATCAACGCAGCACTTGGAGAAGATGACTCCGTCGAGCTCCATATGTTTGATACGGTCAAAGGTAGCGATTACCTCGGTGACCAAGATGCCATCGAGATGATGTGCAAGGGTGCGCCAGAGACCATCCGATGGGCAGAGCGTATGGGTGCGGCATTTTCTAGAGAAGAGGATGGTACCATCGCGATACGCCCTTTTGGTGGACAATCCAAGCCTAGAGCTTGTTATGCCTCTGACCGTACGGGACTTACCATGCTACAGACTATCTATGAGCAGGCACACCGTGCAGGTATCGAGGTATTTGATGAGTGGTATGCTGCAGATATTCTCTATGAAAATGGCAAAGTCAAAGGGGTCGCTGCTTACAATCTGCGTGACTCTCAACCTGCAATATTTAATGCCAAAGCCACTATGTTTGCTACGGGTGGATACGGTAGAGCCTACAAGGTCAACTCCAATGCCCATGCCAACACAGGAGATGCACTCTCTATCGTAGCCAGAAAAGGACTCCCCCTAGAGGATATGGAGTTTGTGCAGTTTCATCCCAGTGGGCTAGGAGGTTCAGGTATCCTGATCTCTGAAGCTGCCAGAGGCGAAGGGGCATGGCTATTCAACAGCGAGGGTGAGAGATTTATGGAAAAATACGCCCCTAGTGTAAAAGAGCTCGCCAGCCGTGATGTGGTCAGTCGTGCAATCATGCAGGAGGTACGCGAAGGTCGTGGTGTAGGTCCTCATGACGATGCGGTCTTTATGGATCTCTCTCATCTGGATGATGAAGTCATCCTCAAAAAACTCCCAGAGCTACGAGAACTAGCCATTACCTTCCAGGGACTCGATATGCTTGAGGAGCCTATTCTCATCTCAGCAACAGCCCACTACTCTATGGGTGGTATCCCTGTCACCAAACGCTGTCAGGTACGCAAATCGCCTACGGAACTAGTCGAAGGATTCTATGCAGCGGGGGAGTGTAGCTGCGTGTCTGTACATGGAGCCAATCGCCTCGGAGCCAACTCACTGCTAGAGGCACTGTTCTTTGGACGTGAGGCGGGCAAGGCGATTGGTGAGGATCTCAATACCTTGACTCTAGAAAAAGCCACACAAGAAGATGCACAAACCATGATCGATGAGCACAACTGGGTCAAAAGTAACAATGGTGACGAGCGCGTCCCTATATTGCGAGAAGATCTCCAGAACAGTATGAGCCGTGATGCAGGTGTCTTTAGAACAGAGGAGTCCCTGCAGAGACAAATCGATAAGCTTGGTGAACTCTACAAGCGATACAAAAATATCCGTATCGATGACAAATCCTCTACCTACAACACGGATCTCCAAGAAGCGGTAGAGCTGGGTCACATGCTGGACTTTAGCCTCTTTATCGTGCAGGGAGCACTGGAGCGTCGTGAGAGCCGTGGTGCACACTATAGAGATGACTATACTGAGCGTGATGATACACATTTCCTCAAACATACCTTTGCCACCCTCAAGGAGGGGTACAAGGTAGAGCAAGAGTATGCCGATGTGGTGCTTGGGCAGTTTGAGCCACAAGCCAGAGTTTACTAAGGAGCCTTTTAGATGAAACATACACGTGAAGAAGTAGTCCAAGAGGTGCTACACCTCAATGAAGAGGAGCACAAGAACGACTTTGCCCATCCAGTCACTGTCAAGCTCAAAACATTTCGATTCAATGCAGAGACAGACTATCTGCCCCACTATAAAACCTACGAGATGGAGGTCACCAAGGACGAACTCGTCCTAGATCTGCTCAACCGTATCAAGTGGGAGCATGATGGCTCATTCTCCTACCGCCGCTCTTGCCGTCATGGTATCTGCGGTGCCTGTGCTATCAAAGTCAATGGCAAAGCCGTACTCGCCTGCAAGGAAAATGCCCAAGGTCTCGTAGAGCTCTTTGGTGATGAGCTGGTTATCGAGCCACAGAGCCAAAAACGTGCCATCAAAGATATGATTATCGACAAAGGTGATTTCTGGGAAAAGCATGCAGCGGTCAAGCCCTACGTAGAGGCTGATGTTGATCCTCATCCAGCCGAAGAGACCCGTATCTCTCCTGAGCGTAATGAGCAGTTTTTGGACTCTGATTACTGTATCCAGTGTGGTGCTTGTCACTACTCCTGCCCTGCACTAGAGGTCAATGAAGAGTATTTCGGACCTGCTGCACTGGTGGCTGCCTACCGATTTAGCATCGATCCACGAGACTCAGCTACCGAGGAGCGTCTAGAAATGACCTCAGTGATGGGTCAGGGTGTCTGGGACTGTGTCAAGTGCAACGAGTGTGTCGAGGCTTGCCCCAAAGAGATCAACCCTCTAGAGAAGATTACCAAACTCCACAATATGCAGTTTGAGCAGGGTATTGCCAAGCGTAATGTAGCAACCAAGCACGCAGAGGGCTTTATACGCTCTATCAAAAAATACGGTTATCTCGATGAGCAGGATATCGTCATGTACTCTGAGGGTCTAGGCGTAGTCAAGCACATGAGCGAAGCCTTCAAGATGATCAAAGCAGGCAAAATCCATCCCTTTGATGTGATGAAGAAAAAGATGCCACGATCCAAAAACCTCGATGAGATCCAAAAACTCATCAAAATATCACAAACCAATAAGCTCTAAGGAGAGAAGATGAGTAAACTAAAATATGCACTATACACAGGATGTACGGCACGTGAGTCGACCCCTGAACTCCTCTCCTCTACACTGGCAGTAGCGGACAAACTGGGTATCGAAATCGTCCTACTAGATGAAGCGAGCTGTTGTGGGGCGAGTCACCTACAGGATTTTGACGAGACATTGGCATACGTGCTCAACGCCCGAAATATCTGCTACGCAGAGAAGCTCGGACTCAAGATGGTCACCATCTGCAACACCTGCCAGCTCAACACCATGATGACCAAACACAAGCTCGATACCGACCCCAAGGTCAAAGCCCATGTCAATGAAAAGCTAGCAGAGGTAGGTCTCGAATACAAAGGCACCAGTGACGTACAGCACTTTCTCTATGCATTGATCGAAGATTATGGACTCGATAACATTAGAGCCAAGGTAGAAGTGCCTCTGAGCAAATTCAATATCGCTCCCTTCTACGGCTGTCACAATATCCGCCCCTCTGAGCTCCATGAGCATGCTACAGGCGGAGAGAATCCCTATGTTCCGACATCCCTCGACAGTCTCATCGAAGCCCTAGAGGGCAACAGTGTCCAGTACGAGAGCAAAAACAAGTGTTGTGGCTTCCATGTGGATTTACAAGCACCAGAAACGAGTAATGCCCTCACTGGTACTGCCCTACTCGATGCAATCGACAACAACGCCGATATGATGGTCACTCCCTGCCCTCTCTGTCAGCTCAACATGGATCTCAAACAGCACAGTGCTGGCAAACAGCTCGGTCGTGATATCAAACTGCCTGTACTACACATGCCACAGATGGTCGCCCTAGCCCTAGGATGTGATGAGAAAGCCATCGGACTCAAATACAACGTCACCAAAGCCACGCAGTTTTCTGCGTAGGCTTTCGGATTTTACCCAAATCTCGAAATAGGATTCTTTGAATGTGTGCCATGCTCGTATTCAAGGGGTTTGTGTAAAATTTGAGTCGCACTCGTAGGTTCGGCGATGGTTTTACGCAAAGCCCTTGGATGCGATGATGGTGTACAGTCATGAATTTCTATTTCGGGATTTGGGGGACAGATTCTATATCTGTCCAAAGAAATGCAGAGGGGGTGTTTTATTTAGCCTTTTCGAGATACTTGCCTTCGACAGTATCAACCTTGATCATTTCGCCCTCTAGGATATGAAAGGGTACCTGTACCACAGCACCACTCTCTAGTGTGGCGGGTTTTTTGCCACCCTGTGAATCACCTTTGAAGTTTGGTGGTGTTTCTACGATTTTGAGTACTACTGTTTGCGGTATCTCTACAGAAATGGCTCTACCATTGTGAAAGAGGATATCCGCTTCCATGCCGTCGATCATGAAACTAAAAGTATCACTCCCTACCTGCTCATGAGTCAGTCCAAACTGATCAAAGGTTGTCGTATCCATAAACTGCAACATCTCGCCATCATCATAGAGGTATTGCATGGTTTTTTGCTCTAGCTCTGGGACTTCAAATTTGTCACCAGCATGGACAGTTTTGTCTATCACCTTGCCAGTTTCTAGGTTTTTTATCTTCATTCTGACAAATGCTGCACCTTTGCCTGGCTTGACGTGCTGAAACTCTGTTACCCGAAAAGGATTTCCTGTTATCTCCAGCCGTGTTCCTTTTTTCATATCACCCATGCCTATCGTTGCCATATCTACTCCTCAATATTTTCTAATTGTTTGGGGATTATACCCAATCTATCTTACTATCGCTATAGTGTCACTGTCATGATGTATCTCTATCTCATCATCTATATCCATAGACTTGGAGTTATCCATCAGAATAGGGATGAAAACCAATGAGACAAACACTGCCGCTACAGTACCAGAAATCAGTGCCACACCCAGCCCTCCAAAGATTGGATCACTTGCTAGCAATGCTGAGCCCAAAATAATCGCAATAGCGGTAAGCATGATGGGTTTGGCTCTGGTAGCAGAGGCTACGGCAATAGCTTTGCGTTTTTCCATGCCATGTGCTTCCATCAGAGATTTGGCAAAGTCAATCAGCAGCAGTGAGTTACGAGAGCTGATCCCCATGAGAGCAATAAATCCTATCAAGGAAGTAGCAGTCAAAAAGAATGTATCTCTGGTTACCAGATCTGCTACCCAATGCCCTACGATTACTCCAATAATGGAGAGGAAAGAGCCGAGTAGTACCATGCCACTGAGCATAAAGCTTTTATAATAGATAACCAATAAAAGAAAGATCAAGACAAGTGCAGCGATAAATGCAGCACCCAAATCTCTAAAGGTATCCAATGTGACCTTCATCTCACCATCCCATCTGAGTAGGTATTTGGTACCAGAAATTTTATCAGTCAAGTGTAGATCAAACATATAGGTGGTCACGCCTGCTTCTTTTTCCACATAGTATCTCTCAGAAAAATGCTCTATCATCTTGTCTCTG